>DASSCW010000223.1:0-6092 GCA_035697465.1 Candidatus Limnocylindria bacterium
TCGCCTCGTATCGCGAGCACGGCGGCTACGCCGGTCTCGAGCGCGCAGTCGCGCATCTCGGCCCGGAGGGCGTCATCAAGGAGATCGCGGACGCCGGGCTGCGGGGACGCGGTGGCGGCGGTTATCCGACTGCGCACAAGTGGCAGTCCGCCCGCGCCGCGGCCGGCGCCCGCAAGATCGTGGTCGTCAACCTGATGGGCGCCGACCCAACCGCCCTGGGTGACCGAGCATTGGCCGAGGGGAATCCCCACCTCCTCCTGGAGGGCGCCCTGGTTGCCGCCTTCGCCACCGGCGCCTCCGAACTGGTGCTGGCCGTCCGCCGCGACTGGCCGGTGGCGATCGAGCGCCTGCGGGCGGCGATTGCCGAGGCGGAGGCGAACAGGTTCGCCGGCTACCTGGTGCTCGGCACCGACTTCAGCTGTCAGGCAAGCGTCTGGGAAGGTTCCGGCGCGCTGGTGGCGGGTGAGGAATCGGCGCTGCTGGCCGCATTGGCGGGCGATCGGGGCATGCCCACCATCCGCCCTCCATACCCGACCGAGGTGGGCCTGTGGCAGGCGCCCACCACGGTGCAGAACGCGGAGACGGTCGCGCACGCCGGCTGGATCCTGGCCCACTCGGCCGAGGCCTTCGCCAGCGTCGGCAGCCAGGCTTCGCCGGGCACCAAGCTGGTCAGCGTCTACGGCAAGGTCGCGGAGCCGGGCCTGGTCGAGGTCCCGCTGGGGACGTCGATCAGCGACGTCGTCGGGATGGCCGGTGGCGCGGTCGGCAGCGTGAAGGCCGTCTTCGTGGGTGGTGCGGGCGGCGGTGCGCTTGGCGCCGACGAGCTGGAGACACCGTACGACGTGGAGACCCTGCGGGCAGCAGGCGCCGGCATCGGCCTTGGCGCCTTCCTGGTCGCCGACGCCGCGACCTGCATGGTCGCCACCGCCCGCTTCTTCCTGGACTGGTCGGCTCGGGAGGCCTGCGGCAAGGCAGTCCCCTGCCGGATCGGCACCAAGCGGCTGGTCGAGACGCTGGATCGGATCCTGGCCGCCACGCCGCGGCCGGACGACTTCACCCTCCTCCGTTCGCTCGCCCGCAAGATGAGCGACACCGCGCTCTGCAAGCTGGAGGCGCGTGCTCCCGGCCCGATGCTGACGACGTTGGCGCGCTTCCCCGACGAGTACCGCGAGCACGCCGAGCGCGGCGTCTGCCTGGCCGGCTCGTGCCGTGTCAGCGAAGTCCCGCCCCTCGTCGTACCGCTGGCGGACGTCGAACCGGCGGCATCGGCTTAGCCCTACCATGGAGACCCAATGAGCTTCGCGACCAACGGCAACGGCAAGGGCAACGGCGCAGGCGTGCTCCGTCCGGAGGACTACGCGCCCGTCTGGCCGATGGTGCCCGGCACGCGGAAGATCACCGTCACCATCAACGGGGAGCAGGTCGAGGCCGAGGAAGGCCAGACCATCCTGCAGGCCTGCCGGGTGCTGGGCATCGAGGTCCCCACGCTCTGCTACGAGCCGAAGCTGGCGGCCTACGGCGCCTGCCGCATCTGCGTCGTCGAGGTCGAGGGGCAGGAGCAGACCCCGATCAGCTGCGGCACGCAGATCGCCGACGGGATGGTCATCACCACTCACTCGGAGCGACTGATCGAGAATCGCCGCATGGTCCTCGAGCTGATCTTCAGCGACCACGACGCCTATTGCCTGCCGCCGTGCCAGTTCAAGTGCCCCACCCGGGTCGACATCCCCGGCTACCTCAAGCAGAACTCTCTCGGCAACTGGGAAGAGGCGACCCGCATCCTGAAGCGGTCGCTGCCCTTCCCCGCCATCCTCGGCCGCGTCTGCCCCGCCCCGTGCGAGACGCACTGCCGCCGCGAGGAAGTCGACACCGCCATCGCCATCCGCGACAGCCACCGCTACTGCGCCGACCGGGTGCTGGAGGTGGATGCACCGGCGCCCATCCCGTGGCCCAAGGACCCGGACACCGGGCGGCGGGTGGCCGTCATCGGTTCCGGACCGGCAGGGATGTCGGCGGCCTACTACCTGCAGCTGCGTGGCCACCACTGCGACGTGTTCGAGGCCGATCCGGAGCAGGGCGGCATGCTGCGCTACGGGATCCCGGAATACCGCCTGCCAAAGGCCTGGATGGACCGCGAGCTGAACCACGTCTGGGAGCTCGGCGCCACCTTCCGCCCGAACATGCGGCTCGGCCGTGACTTCCGGATCGCCGACCTGCTGGATCAGGGTTACGACGCGGTCTACATCGGCACCGGCTGCTACAAGTCGAACGAGCTGGGCATCCCCGGCGAGGATGCCGACGGCGTCGTCAATGCGCTGGAGAACCTCTACAACTCGACCCGCGGCCTGCCCATCCCGGCGCTGAAGGGCGCGCGCGTGGTCATCATCGGCGGAGGTTTCACCGCCATCGACTGCACTCGCACAAGCCTCCGCCAGGGCAGTGCCGAGGTCACCATCGTCTACCGCCGCGACCTGAAGGACATGCCGTCCCAGGACGAGGTGCACGAGGCAATCGAGGAGGGCGCGCGGGTCATCTTCCAGGCAGCGCCGGTCCGCATCATGACCGACAAGAACAACAAGGTCACCGGCGTCGAGTTCCAGCGCATGAAGCTCGGCGAGCCGGACGAGAAGGGCCGCCGCCGCCCGGAGCCGATGGCCGGCACCGAGTTTGTGGTCGAGTGCGACACCGTGCTCGGCGCCATCGGGCAGGGGCCGGAGCTTTCATGGATCGACAACGAGCCCGAGGAGATCCGCTCGCAGCTGGAGGTCAGCCGCCGCGGCACCCTGACCAGCGAGGAGCACATCTTCCGCACCGGGCTGCCCAAGGTCTTCGCCTCCGGCGACGTGCGGTCCGGCGCGACCACCGTGGTCGAGGCCATCGGCGAGGGCCGGCGTGCCTCGTACGCCATCGACTACTGGCTGCGTGGCCATGACCTTGACGACCCGCAGGTCCGCCGCATCGTCTCCGAGCCGCAGCCCAACTTCCTGACCATCGTGCCCTTCACCGACGACGTGAAGGAGCCGAAGGCGGTGATGGGCAAGCTCGGCGCCGAGGAGCGCAAGACGAACTTCAACGAGTACGAGTTCGGCTACACGCACGAGCAGGCGATGGGCGAGGGCTCGCGCTGCCTGCAGTGCACCTGCGAGGCGATCGGCCACTGCGACCTGCGCGAGGCGGCGATCGAGTACGAGACGACGCTGAACATGGCGATCGACGAGCGCTCGATCCAGGACAACCCGTACGTGGGCGCCAACCACGGCTACGGCCGCGACGAGACCCACTCCTTCATCCTGCGCGACTACAGCCGCTGCATCGACTGCGGACGCTGCGCGCAGGTCTGCAAGGACATCGTCGGTGCCGGCTGCTACGACTTCATCGGCAAGGGCTTCGACTCACTCGTCACCACCGCGGACTTTGTGTCGTTGAACGAGACCCCGTGTGTCTCATGCGGGCGCTGTGCCGAGACCTGCCCGGTCGGCGCGCTCATGCCACGACCCCGGACGCTGGAGACGTATCAGCTGGACATCAGCCGCTGCATCTTCTGCGGCATCTGCGCCGATGCCTGCCCGTACGACGCGCTGCGCTGCGGCCCCGAGTTCGAGTTCAGCGAGTACCAGCGCGACCTGCCGATGCTCGACATCCTGGAGATGTCCGACCGGGAACGCCCCACCCGCTAAGTGGCGCTTCGGCTACTCCCGTGGCGCCAGTGCGCTGTCGGGTCCCGGACGCAATCGGACGATGCGCAGGACGGCGTAACCACACAACGCGCCGAGCGTGTTGAGCAGCACGTCGTCCACGTCCGCGGATCGGTCCGGCACCAGTAGCTGGGCGACCTCGATCGAGGCGGAGAACAGGAACGCCAGGAGCGCGACGCGCCACCATCGGTTCAGCCAAGGCGCCGCCAGCGGGCCGAACAGCCCCAGCGGCAGCAGCAGGAGCAGGTTTCCCACCAGCTGCGACAACCAGAAGGCGGAGTCCAGGTTGTCCAGGTAGATCCGGATGGTGGTGAACGGCACGACGTTGTCGGTGACGATCTGGCCGGGCAATGGATGAGCGGCGCGGAGGGTGAAGGCGAAGGTCGCGACGAGCCACGCCACCAGGAACAACGCGGAGATCAGCCGGATCATCGGCGCAACCATCTCATGGATGAGGGCCCGCCGCGTGTCGGCTGCGCTAGAATCGAACGCGGCCTCGAGCGATCCGAGGCCGTTTGAGCGCTCGAACCACCAACGGGAGCCTCCGCCCTGGACCTAAACGGAGTCCTCTTCGTCCTGCTCGCCGTCGGCGTGGTCGGTGGCGGGCTTGCCGTCGTCACGCTGCGCAACATCATCCACTCGGCGATCGCGATGATGATCTGCTTCGGATCGCTGGCGGGGATGTATCTCCTGCTGGGCGCGGGCATCGTGGCGGCCGCACAGGTGCTCATCTACCTCGGCGCCATCAGCGTCCTGATCCTGTTCGCGATCATGCTCACCCAGGCGGGCGACGCGAACCTGCCGGCCCCGTTCCACAAGCAGGTGTGGGCGGCGGGTGTCGTTGCGCTGTCGGTCATCGGGCTGGTCGCGTGGGCCGCCGTCAGCACCGATTGGGGCGCCGCGGCCGCGGCAACCGCCATCGGCATCCAGGCCATCGCGGAGGCCCTCTTCACCGATTACGCGCTGCCGTTCGAGATCGTCAGCCTGCTGCTGCTGGCCGCCATCATCGGCGCCATCTTCCTCGCTCGCCGGCCCGAAGAGGACGAGAGGGCGAACTGATGGGGCTCACCGGCTACCTCGTCGTCTCGACCCTGCTGTTCGGGATCGGCGCCTTCGGCTTCCTGGCACGGCGCAACGCGATCCTGATGCTCATCTGCATCGAGCTGATGCTGAACGCGGTCAACCTGAGCCTGGTGGCATTCAACGCCTATCTGCCCTCGGAGGCCAACGCCGGCGGCATCTTTGCCCTGCTGATCATGGCCGTGGCCGCCGCGGAGGCGACCGTCGGCCTGGCGCTCGTCATCGCGATCATCCGTACGCGCCAAACGCCGGAGGTCGACGAATACGCCGACCTGAAGGAATAGGCCGATGGACCTGTTCATCGCCCTGATCCCGGCCCTGCCGCTCGCCGGCTTCCTGTTTGCCGTGCTGCTCGGGCCACGACTCGATCGCGTCCCGGGGCACGACGCCCACGGGGAAGGCCACGACCACGGTGACGGGCACGACGCGCACGATGCCCACGCGGAGCCGGCTGATGACCTTGAGCCGGTCCCCAGCGAGGAGCAGCAGGCACAGACCAGCCCGCATGCCGGGCACGCGGACGACCTCGCCAATGCCGAGGGCGCGAACGGTGTCATCCCGCCCGACCTGAACGACGGGCTGGGCCAGTCAGGCCACGTGGCCGAGGGAGCGCCGACGCCGCGCTACGCGTCCTGGATCGTGCCGACGCTGGCGGTCGCCGTCTCGTGGGCGCTCTCGATGGTCGTCTTCGCCTCGGTGGTCTTCGGTCACAACGAGTACCACGTTGTGATCTATGAGTGGATCGGCGCCGGCGACTTCCACGTGGAGATCGCGTTCCTGGTCGACTCGCTCTCGGCCATGTTGCTGCTGGTGGTGAGCAGCGTGGGCCTGCTGGTCCACATCTACTCCATCGGCTACATGAACGGCGACCGTGGCCTGTGGCGCTTCTTCGCCTACCTGAACCTCTTCATGGTCAGCATGCTGCTGCTGATCCTGGCCGACAACTTCCTGCTCATGTACGTCGGCTGGGAGCTGGTGGGCCTGTGCAGCTACCTGCTCATCGGCTTCTGGTACAAGAAGCCCTCGGCGGCCGGCGCGGCGAAGAAGGCGTTCATCGTCAACCGGATCGGCGACTTCGGGTTCGGGCTGGGCATCATGGCCATCTGGACCTTCCTCGGCACACTGCAGTTCGAGGAAGTCTTCGAGACGATCGGCACGCTGGACCCGGCCATCATCACGGTCATCGCGCTGCTGCTCTTCGCCGGCGCGGTGGGCAAGAGCGCACAGTTCCCGCTCCACGTCTGGCTTCCTGACGCGATGGAAGGCCCCACTCCGGTCAGCGCCCTGATCCATGCCGCCACCATGGTCACGGCCGGC
>DASSCW010000224.1:0-7609 GCA_035697465.1 Candidatus Limnocylindria bacterium
GGCAGGTGCAGCCAAGGCTGTGACATCGAAGGAAACGGCACCCAAAGCTGCCGCCAAGGCTGTGCCTGTGAAGGCCGCGGCGACCAAAGCCGCGGCGACCAAGGCCCCGGCCACCAAAGCGGCGCCGACCAAGGCGCCCGCGACGAAGGCGACCGCAGCGGTCAAGACGGCCGCCACCAAGGCGACGACAGCGGCCAGGACCAGGGCTGCCGCGTCGCGAAAGGGCGCCGCCACGAATGGCGCCGTCGACAGCAAGGTCATCGACGGGCTGCTCGACAAGGGTCGCAGCGAGGGGTTCATCACCCACGACCAGATCCTGGAAGCCGTCCCCCAGCCCGAAGCGCACCTCGGCCAGATCGAGGAGCTCTACGCCGCGGCCGAGGAGGCAGGCGTCGAGGTGCTGGACGCGGACAACAACCCGACGCTGATCGCCGAGCCTGAGGAGGAGGTCGCCGCCGAGACGGGCTCCGCCAAGGCCGAAGCTGGTGAGGAGGACCTTGAGGCGCTGGCCGCCGACCTCATCGGCATCGACGACCCGGTCCGCATGTACCTCAAGGAGATCGGCAAGGTCGCCCTGCTGACCGCCGAGGAAGAGGTGGTGCTGGCGAAGGCGATCGAGCTCGGCGAGAAGGCAGTCGAGGATCCGGCGCGCGCGCTGACAGACCTGTACACGTGGGTTAGCTCCAACTCGGAGCCGAAGGCCCGGAGCATGGCCGCGATGCGCGCCTTCGATCTGCCGAAGGAGTCGCCCCGCGTAACGCGGGACGCCATCGACTGGTGGGTCGGGCGTCGTCGCCAGACCATCGAGGCGCCATCGGTCAAGCTTTCGAAGGCCCGCAAGGCTGCAGACCTGACCGATGAAGCCCGTGAGCGGATCATGCACGCCGAGTCGCTCATCAAGCTGTTCGGGCAGGACCCGGGGGAGGCCCTGAAGCAGGCCATCCTGTTCGGGCATACGTATCGGTTCCGTGCGATCGACCACGCGGGAGCCAGCGAGCTGATGGAGTTGGAGCGGTGGGCGCGCGAGACGGCGCAGGCCATCGTCCGGGACTACATCGAGGATGGCAACGATGCCGCCTACCTCCGCGAGCTCGGCCACGACCCGGCAATCGCGCCGGACGTCCCGCTTGAGAAGCGCTCCGGCCGCCTGGTGGAGCAGAGCGTCGACGCTCGCAAGCGCCTGACGGAGGCAAACCTCCGCCTGGTGGTGAGCATCGCCAAGAAGTACATCGGGCGTGGCATGAGCTTCCTGGACCTCATCCAGGAGGGAAACATCGGGCTCATCCGCGCGGTCGAGAAGTTCGACTACGAGAAGGGCTTCAAGTTCAGCACATACGCCACGTGGTGGATCCGGCAGGCGATCACCCGCGCCATCGCCGACCAGGCACGCACGATCCGCATCCCGGTCCACATGGTGGAGACCATCAACCGCCTGATCCGGGTCAGCCGGACGCTGCTCCAGGAGCTCGGTCGCGAGCCCACCGTGGAGGAGATCGCGCGGCGGATGAGCCGCGATGAGATCGTGCGCGAGCTGCGCGACAAGCTCCAGCGCGAGCCGACCGAGGTGGAGGTGGACGAGCGTGAGGCGATCGGTCCGCAGACCGTCTCCCCGGAGAAGGTGCGGGAGATCATGAAGGTCAGCCAGGAGCCGGTGAGCCTGGAGACGCCGATCGGCGAGGAGGAGGACTCCCACCTCGGCGACTTCATCCCGGACCTGGCGAGCGTCGCGCCGGCCGACGCCGCCAGCCACCAGTTGCTCAAAGAGCAGGTGGAGGGCGTGCTCGACTCGCTAACCCCGCGTGAGCGCCGAGTCCTGCAGCTGCGCTTCGGCCTGGAGGATGGCCGCAGCCGTACGCTGGAGGAGGTGGGCCGCGACTTCAACGTGACCCGCGAGCGGATCCGTCAGATCGAGGCCAAGGCGCTGCGCAAGCTGCGCCACCCGAGCCGCAGCCGGAAGCTCAAGGACTACCTGGAGTAGCTCCAGGACCGATGGACTTCGCCGAGCTGGTCCGCCGCCGGCGGATGGTGCGCAACTTCGCCGATGAGCCGGTTGATCGAGCCGTGCTCGAGCGCATCGCGGCCACGGCCCAACGCGCGCCGAGCGCCGGCTTCAGCCAGGGGCAGCGCCTGGTGATCGTGACCGAGCCCGAGCGGAAGCGGCGCGTGGCGGAGATCGCCATGGAGGCCGAATACGTCGAGGCCGGCTACGGCGCCTGGATGAGCCGCGCGCCAGCGCTGTTCGTCCCCTTCGTCAGCGAGAAGGTGTACCGCGACCGCTACGACGAGCCGGACAAGCGACCTCCTGGCGAGGAGGCCATCGACTGGCCGGTCCCGTACTGGTTCATGGATGTCGGCTGCACCGTGATGCTCATCCTGCTGGCGGCGGTCGACGAGGGTCTGGCCGCCGGATTCGCGGGCACGGCCGATCCAAGCCTGCTCAACGCACAACTAGGCGTCCCGCCCGACTTCGTGGCGGTTGGCGTGATCCCGGTTGGCCACGCACTGCCCGACAAGCGGTCGCCGTCGTTGAAGCGCGGCTGGCGCCCGCTCGATGACTTCGCCCGCTGGGAGTCCTGGTAGGCGAGAAGGATCCTTTCGCCTGGTTGATGCGCGGCGCGCTTCGCGCCGTACTCCCTCCGAACCCTGACGCCGGCGCCGAGCCGCCGGCATTCCCGACACCGGAGGGAAGAGGCCTATCGGTCCCTGCTGCTTACTTTGCCATGCCCTGCGCGCCGCCCCGGCGCGCCCCCTGACAGAAATGGAGCACATCACCTCATGCGCACTCTCCGCTTGCGTGCGGTCGCCCTGCCACTTGCCGTGGTCGTGGCCGCCGCCGCCCTTCTGGTCGCCTCGACAGCCATTCGCGTTGGCGCCGCTGACCATCTGGATGCTCCAACCGTCAAGTCTGACGGTCGGATCGACATCAACGACGTCTACGTATTTGAAGGCCAGAACGCCGCGAACACCGCGCTGGTCATGACCGTTAACCCGGCAGCAGGACTGCTGTCGCCGACGACCTTCCGGCCTGGCGCCCTATATGAGTTCAAGGTCTCCACCAACGGCGATGCCATCGAGGACATCGCCCTTCGCGTGAAGTTCGGCGGCGTGCGAGCCGACGGCAGCCAGCGCGTCACGGTCCTCCGCGCGAACGGCGGCACCGCCACGAGCGGCGCGGGCGGCATGTCGATCGGCATGGGCTCAACGGGGCAGTCCATCGCCCTGGCGGGTGGTGGCCGTGCGTGGGCTGGCCTTGCGGACGATCCCTTCTTCTTCGACCTCGCACGCTTCCAGACCTTCAAGGCGACGCTGCTCGCCGGTGGGGGACTGGCTGACCTGGGTGGTCTGGTCGACTGCACCCGCACCAACCCCGCGCCGACCGACTTCTTCCTGGGTCTGAATGGCTCGGCCATCGTCATCGAGCTGCCGGACTCGGCGCTCGGCGGCACGATTGGCGTCTGGGCCGAAACCTCCATCGATGAAAACGGCGTCCGCACCCAGGTGGAGCGGATGGGCCTGCCCACCATCAACACCGTCTTCAACCACACGAATGCCACCAAGGACACGTACAACCGCGCTGAGCCGCGCAACGACGTTGCGAACTACAGCGACGACGTGTCCGGCGTGGTGGCCTTGATCACCGACCTCGCCGGCACGGCTGCTGATCCGGAGGCCTATGGCGATGCGATCGCCAGTGTCCTTCTGCCGGACGTGATCACCTACAACACCGCGCAGCCGGCGAACTTCGCCGTGCTGAACGGCCGCGCCCTATCGAATGACGTGATCGATGTGGCTTTGACCGTGGTGGCAAACACCGCGCTCACCGACTGCATCGCCAGCGACAGCACCTTCAGGGCCTCCTTCCCGTACGTCGGCCTGCCGAACTGACGGGAGCCAGATGGACCGATGCCACCGCCGGCTCGTGCCGGCGGTGGTCGGCCTCCCACTGAGAACGATGAAATGACCACCATCCAGATCCGAGGGCCACATCCAGGACGTCGGACCGCGCGCCTCAGCGGCGCCGCGCTGGCCCTGGGACTCGTCCTCGCGGTCAGCCGCCTGCCCCTCGATCCGCCGATGACGGCCAATCCTCAGCCCGCCGGGATTGATGCGGCACCGGCGCTGGACGCGGTGGGCACGCTTGGGCTCCTGACGCCAGCAACGCGCGTCGCGTTCTGGGAGGCGCGGATCGCAGCCGGCGGATCGTTCCTTGACCTGATGCATCTTGCCGACGCATATCTCGATCGTTCACGAGCGACCGGTTCGCTGGAAGACCTGGGGCTTGCCGCGACAGCGCTGGACCGCGCGGCGAGCACGGCTCCCTACCCGGAGCAGGTGTCGGTGCGCCGGGCGCTGGTGGCCTTCGCCCTGCACGACTTCGCTGGCGCAATGCAGCGGGCCGATGAGGTGCTCGCCGAGAATCCGGCCGATCTCGCCGCACTGGGGGTGGCGGGTGACGCCCGATTGGAGACCGGCGACCTCGCCGGAGCCCGGGATCGCTACGAGGAGCTTGCACGCCTCGCGCCCTCTCCCGCCGCATGGAGCCGACTCGCAAGGCTCGCGTTCCTGACCGGCGACACCACCGGCGCCATTCGGCTCGTGGCACGGGCTGCGGCCACTTCGATGGACGAGGGCGCCCCGGACGCGGTGGCGTTCTACCTGTACCAGCTCGGAGAGCTGCGCCGCACGGCGGGCGACCTCCCTGGCGCGCAGGCAGCGTACTCAGCATCCCTGGACGCGCTGCCGGACTATGTGCCGGCCATGGCGGGTCTCGCCGCCGTGCGGGCCACGACCGGGCACCTCGACGAGGCCATCCGACTCCTGGAGCGCGCCACCGCACGCCTTCCGCAACCCGAGCTGGTGGCCGCACTCGGTGACCTGTATGCACTGGACGGACGCGCGAGCGAGGCGGAGGCGCAGTACCAGCTCGTGGAAGGCATCGCTGAGCTCTCCGCTGCCACGGGCTCGGTCTACGACCGCCAGCTCATCCTCTTTGCTGCCGATCACGAACGCGGGATCGGAGGCGCCGTGGCCCGCGCCCGCGCTGAGCTCGCTGCTCGCGGCGACATCTACGGGCATGACGCCCTTGGCTGGGCGTTGTACCGCGCCGGGGAGCTCGATGAAGCTGCCGTCCACGCCGACGCGGCGCTCGCCCTGGGCACCGATGACCCCCGGCTCGCATACCACGCCGGCCTGATTGCGGCGGCGCGCGGCGACATAGATCGTGCAGCCGAACTACTCGCGCGTGCGGTTCGCGGAGCGGCTTTCCTGCCGCCTCTGCAGGCCGTCGCGGCGCGCGATGCCCTTTCCGCTGTGAACGCTGGCGCCAGGCCATGAGGCGATGGATCCTGGCCGCCGCAATCGCGATTCTGCTGGCTTCCATCGCCGCGCCGGCGGCCGCTCATCCGCTGGGCAACTACACCGTCAACCGGGCCGTGTCGCTCACGATTGGCGCCGATCGGTTCGACATCGTCTACGTCGTCGACATGGCGGAGATCCCGGCCTTCACCGAAATCGCGTCGATCGATGGCGATGGGAACGGCGCCGTCTCGAAAGCTGAGTCGCAAGCCTACGCGGAGGTGCAATGCGGCCAAATCGTCGCGCAGCTGCAGGTCGCGTTCGACGGAAGGCCATTGACCCTGTCCACCGGCAGTGCCTCGCATCTGAGCTTTCCAGCAGGCGCTGGCGGCCTGCAGACCCTCCGGCTGGCATGCCATCTGACGGTGACGGCCCCGGCTGCGTATGGCAGCGTGTCGATCCGCGACCCGATCGATGACGGCCACGCCGGCTGGCGCGAGATCACCATCGCCGCCGGCACGGGAGTGCGCCTGAGCGCAAGCGATGTGTCGGATCGAAGCGCGTCAAGCTTGCTGACCTCATATCCAACCGGTCGGCTCGAGTCGCCGCCTGACATCCGATCCGCCAGCGCAACGTTCCGGGTGGATGCATCGGCGACGGGCGAGAATACCGCCGCCCCGGCCGTGGAGCTTGCCCCGACCGCGGGCGAACCTCTGGCAGCGCTGATCGCGGGCGACCTGTCGCCAGCCATCGTGCTGCTGGCACTCCTTGCCGCTGCGGGGCTCGGTGCGGCCCATGCGCTGTCGCCGGGTCATGGCAAGGCCCTGGTAGCCGCCTATCTGATCGGCTCGCGTGGCTCCATCGGACAGGCCCTGGGCATGGGACTCACCGTCGCATTGACGCACACCGTCGGTGTGCTGCTCCTTGGCGGCCTGGTGCTTGTCGCCGGTGAGCTCTTCCTGCCAGAGCTGGTCATCGGCTGGTTGACGCTCGCATCGGGCGGCCTGATGGCGGTCCTGGGCGGCGCGCTCCTGTGGCGTGCGATGGTAGCCCGCACATCACCGCCCCATCATCACCAGCACGACCATGACCATCCTCACGCTCATCCTGATCGGCATCCCGGGGTTGGAGGTCACTCGCAGGCAGGCCCGCCAACGTTGACGGTCCGCAGTGTGGCCTTGCTTGGCATCGCCGGTGGCCTCGTCCCCAGCGCGTCGGCGCTCATCGTCCTCCTGGCCGCAGTGACGACCGGACGGCTGGTTTTCGGCCTTGGCCTGATCGTGGCATTTGGCCTCGGGATGGCCATCGTCCTGGGCGGCCTGGCGGTTGCGACGATCTTCGCGCACCGGTGGCTCGGCAGCCGGATCGTGAGCCGCGGCCCAACGGCGGCAGCTGCCGTCCGGCTCCTGCCCATCGGCGCAGGCCTGGTCGTCCTGGCGATCGGACTCGGAATCGCGTGGAGCGCTTTTGCCCGCCTCGGTTAGGTCGCGCGCTTTGACCACCCCCGTGAGCGGCGCGTATCATCGCCGCCGTCCACCGGTGCTGCCGATGGATCGGTCATGCGTTCCGGCGTAGCTCAGTGGTAGAGCGGGCGGCTGTTAACCGCTTGGTCGTAGGTTCGAATCCTACCGCCGGAGCCAGCTACTTACGCCCGGTGGCGGCCACTCCCGCCAGGCGCCGTCCGAGATGCAGGCCGGTCAGCGAGCCATCGGCCTTCACGAGCTCACCCGGCGGACCCTCGAAGACCACCGCCCCGCCATCGTGACCGGCTCCCGGGCCGAGGTCGATCACCCAGTCCGCCCGCGCAATGACGTCGAGGTTGTGCTCGATGACAATCACGGTCCGTCCTGCTTCGACGAGGCGGTCGAGCAGGCCAATGAGGTTGTCGACGTCCTGCATATGCAAACCGGTCGTCGGCTCGTCGAGCACGTAGACCTCGGTCTCGCCCGACATCTCAATCGCCAGCTTCAGCCGTTGACGCTCGCCGCCTGACAGCGTGTCCAGCGACTGGCCGAGCGAGAGGTACCCGAGGCCGACGTCCGCCAGACGGTCGACCATGGTCTTCACCGGCTTCTCCGTGAAGAACTCCCTGGCCTCCTCGACTGGCATCGCCAGAGCCTCAACGATGTTCCGTCCCCGCAAGCGGTACTCGAGGACCTTGTCGGTGTAGCGACGCCCCTCGCAGACTTCGCACACGCTGACGACCTCGGCCATGAATCCAAGGCTCGTATACGTCTTGCCCAGGCCAGTGCAGTTTGGGCAGGCGCCCTCCGAGTTCGCGCTGAACAGGGCGGGCTTGACGCCATTCGCCTTC
>DASSCW010000225.1:0-5501 GCA_035697465.1 Candidatus Limnocylindria bacterium
TTCCAGACCTCGGCCCAGCGGCGAGCCGCTGCAGTGGCAGTCGCGTCAGCTCCGGCGGTCACCCCATCAGGTTAGCCCCCGCTATGACCCGGCGGTCATAGGAAGGACGAGGTGATGGAGGTTCTGAGCGAAGCCAATGACCGGCAGTCATCGGCCCTGCGTGGGATAGGCGGGAACTCGTCGTTGCGACGACGGGTGTGTCATCGCCGAACTGCAACCGCGCCCAAATCCTCGCGCGGCCAAGAGGGAGCTACGCAGGCACGACCGTGATGGTCATCTGTGCCTCGACGCCCGTCATCAGGCGCACCTCCACCCGATGATCGCCGAGGGTCTTGATCGGCACACGCAGGTGGATGGCGTGACGGTCGACCTCGATCCCCTCCCGTCCGATCAGCTCTGCGATCTCGCGGTTGGTGACCGATCCGAAGAGGCGGCTCTTCTCGCCCGCCTTGACGGCCACCTCGAGCTTCAGGGCGCGCAGCTTCTCGGCGGTCGCCTCCGCTTCGGCGCGCTCCGTGCGATCGCGCTCGTCGCGTTCCGCGCGGTGCCGCTCCCAGTTCTTCAGGGCGCCGGTATCGGCCATGACCGCGGCGCCGTTCGGCAGCAAGAAGTTGCGGGCGTAGCCGTCCTTGACGTCCTTTACGTCACCGGCCCGTCCCAGCCCCTTCACGTCGTGCTTGAGGATGACCTTCATTCGCGTTCGCGTTCCCTTCTCGGATGCTTCGGTTTCAATTGAGGCTCACGTCGCGCGCGGCCAGGCTCGGCTCCTTGACAGGCGAAGCCGGCAGATCGTCGTCAGGGGGCTCAGCCGCGGTGCGGAGCCGGCGTAGGCGCCAGTCGCGCAGCACGGCCTTGACCGCGCGGGAATCGCGCAGGTCACCGTAGCGCTCCAGCAGGTCGGGCAGTCGATCGCGGATCGTGTCGTACCGATCGCCCATCAGCTCGCGCAGCTTCGCCAGGTCCTGGTCCAGCTGCGCGGTCCCGTTGCGCGCCCGTTCGACCTGCTCCTCGCGAACCTCCTTCGGGGCGTTCGCGATGAAGAGGTCGAGGACCAGCAGCAGGACGGTCAGGTCATCGGCCTGACCGAGGATCGGGATAGCGTCCGGGATGAGGTCGATCGGGACGACGACATATGCCAGGCCGGCGCCCAGCAGCGCCTTGAGGGGCAGCGGCGTGCGAGGGTCGCGGACCAGGCCCCAGACGATGCGGGCATAGGTCGGCAGCTTCCAGACGAGGCGGGCAAGGCGCAGGTAGCGCAGCCGGCCGGACACGTTCACGCAAGGCCTCCGGGCTGTGGTCGGGTGAGCGCGGATGATAGCAGGCACGCCCCGCAATCGGTTGACAATAGAACGCATGTTCGGCTAGCATGATGGGCGATGACCAGGCACGACGCAGAGCGCAAGCAGAAGATTCTCGATTGCATCGCGCGCACCGTTGCGGAGCGCGGCTATCCGCCGTCCGTCCGCGAGATCGCCGATGCCGTCGGCCTGGCGTCCACCTCGGCCGTCCACCATCACCTCCTGGCGCTCGAGCGGGAAGGGCTCCTTGAGCGCGGTCAGCACTCGTCGCGCGCACTGCGCCTGACCCGCCAGGGAGAGGCTGAGCTTGATCGCGGCCCACGCCGAGTCCCCGTCGCCATGAGCCGGGTGACGCCGTTCCGAATGCCCGTCGAGCGGGATGTGTTGGCCCTGCCGGTGCTCGGCGAGATCGCCGCCGGCCAGCCGATCGAAGCCTACGCGGATGGCGCCGAGTCGCTGGACGTGCCGCGCTCGATGCAGGCGCGCGACGACTCCTACGTCCTGCGCGTACGCGGCAAGAGCATGATCGACGCCCTCATTGATGACGGCGACTACGTGGTCGTCCAGCCGCAGGCCACCGCCCGCGATGGCGACATCGTGGTCGCCCTGCTGGAGGACAACGGCGTCACGCTGAAGCGGTTCTTCCGTGAGGAGGATCGCATTCGCCTGCAGCCGGCAAACGCGGAGATGGAGCCCATCTTCGCCACGGACGTGCAGATCCAGGGCAAGGTAGTCGGCGTCATCCGCAAGCTCGGCTGACCCGGCGCCGGTCCGGTCTGGCTAGGCTGGTGGACCGATGCCCCCGCAGACCATCTCGCTCCGACAGCTGAATCGCGCCACGCTCGCGCGCCAGGGTCTGCTCGAGCCCCTGCCGAAGGCGCCCATCGCTCGACAGGTGCAGCGCATCGGCTCACTCCAGGCGCAGCACCCGGACTGGCCACCGTTCGCATTCCAGGCGCGGCTCGCGCCGAATGCTCCGAGGGCCGACCTCTCCCGCGCCAGGGCCCGGAAGTCCATCGTCCGCGCCACGCTGATGCGCCTGACGGTGCATGTCGTCAGCGCGGACGACTTCTGGCCGATGTCGACGCTGGCGCTCCCGCTTCGCTCGAACCAATGGCGGATCCTGTAC
Organism: Candidatus Limnocylindria bacterium; assembly: GCA_035697465.1. Classification (GTDB taxonomy): domain Bacteria; phylum Chloroflexota; class Limnocylindria; order QHBO01; family QHBO01; genus DASSCW01. Next base: position 2,428 of record DASSCW010000225.1, read on the forward strand.
AAGCAGGACCCCGTCACCTCCCGGCTGGGCCGACGCATCACGGCGACACATGCGTCGGTCGTGGCGGCCATGCGCGAGCGACCCCTGGCCATCCGCGAGATCGAAGCGATCATGGAGGCCGAGCTGTCCGGCGTGGAGATCCCTCCCAACCGGTCGCTGTGGCGCCACATTTCGGGCGCGCTGCCGATGGTGCTGGTGCCGTATCCCCAGGAGGCGTACGGGCGAGCGCGCTACGTGACGGCCGAACATTGGCTCGGCGCAGACGCCGCCCAGCACCTCGACCCTGGTCGCGCCGTTGCGCATCTGGCGGAGCGTTATCTGGCGGCTTTCGGCCCTGCCACGGCAGACGACCTGGCGGCGTATGTAGGGCGTGGCAAGTCAGTCAAGCCCTACCGCGCCGCGGTCGAGGAGCTTGGCGGGCGCCTCGTCACCTTCGTCGACGACGATGGTCGTCAGCTCGTCGACCTGGCATCCGCGCCGCGTCCGGACGACGACACCTCCGCTCCTCCCCGCCTGCTGGCGCGCTGGGACAGCCTGCTCCTGGCCTACGGAACGAAGGACCGGGCAAGAGTGCTGCCCCCGAAGCACCAGGCGAAGGTCATCACCCGCAACGCGGACGTGCTCCCCAGCTTCCTTGTCGATGGCTTCGTGGCAGGCACCTGGCTGCCGCGGAGGAATCGCGACGGGTCGCCAGACATCGAGCTGCGACCATTCGGCAGGTTGCGCGCGGCCGATCGCGCGGCACTCGAGGCGGAGGCCCATCGGCTCCTGCCGGTGCTGCGCGATGGCGCCTTCTCGCGCTATCCCGGCACCGATTGAAGGCCCGGCATCCGATGCGGACCATCCTGCACGCCGACCTGGATGCCTTCTACGCGAGCGTCGAAGTCCTCGACGATCCGAGCCTGCGCGGGAAGCCTGTCATCGTGGGCGGAGACCCGGGCGCGCGCGGCGTGGTCAGCGCCGCGTCCTACGAGGCGCGCCGGTACGGCGTCCACTCGGCGATGCCGCTGCGGACTGCCGCGCGCCTATGCCCGGAGGGCGTCTTCCTCCCCGGTCGCTTCGATCGCTACCGCGAGCTGAGCCGGCAGGTGATGCGCATCTTCGCGTCGTACACGCCAATGGTGGAGCCGATCAGCCTGGACGAGGCGTTCCTGGACGTGACCGCCAGCCGGGCGGCATTCGGCGACGGGGAGACCATCGCGCGCGCGCTGAAACGCCGAGTCCTGGACGAGGCCGGCCTGGTCGTCAGCGTTGGCGTCGCCACCAACAAGCTGTGCGCCAAGGTCGCGTCAGACCTGCGCAAGCCGGACGCCCTGGTGGTCGTGCCGGTCGGCGGGGAGGCGGCCTTCCTGGCGCCATTGCCGGTGAGCCGGCTGTGGGGCGTGGGGCCGCGGTCGCGGCAGGCGCTGGCCGACTATGGCGTAACAACCATCGGCCAGTTGGCGGCCATGTCCGAGGGCACCCTGCGACGCCGGTTCGGCACCCACGGCATCGAGCTGCGCCTTCGAGCGCAGGGCGTGGATCCTGCCCGGGTCGTGTCAGGCCAGGCGCCCAAGTCGATCGGCCATGAGCTGACCTTCAACCACGACGTCACCGACCCGGCTCGCCTGGAAGCGACACTCCTCGACCTTGCCGAGTCCGTCGCCTCGCGGCTGCGGAACCATCACATGGCGGCCGGGGCGGTCCAGCTGAAGCTGCGCTATGAGGGCTTCGACACGATCACCCGCCAGGCACCACTCGGCCACCAGGTGCGCGATTCGGAGGCGCTCTACCGATTGGGCGTCAGCCTGCTGCACAAGGCGCTCTCGTCCGATCGCGCCGTGCGCCTGATCGGCCTGACGGCCATCAATCTGACCGATGTCCAGCAGCTGACCCTGTTCGACGCGCCGCACAGGACCGATCGCATCGCCCAGTCGATCGACGCGGTGCGCGAACGATTCGGCGAGAAGGCGATCACCAGGGCGCGGCTGATCGGCCATCGCGACCACCGTCGGCCTGACTTCGGGGAGCGTCCTGAGGCGCCCTCGGACGAGTGAATTGCCTCTTGACACCATAGAACATGTGTTCGTATCATGAGCCTCCATTAGAACACCCGTTCTGTCACCGAACGGGCGTGGAGGAACCCTAGAGATGGCACTCACCAAGATCACGCCGGTGCCGGCGCGCGTGCGCTGGGACCGGCGCCACGCCAGGCCGCTCTCCGTCCAGATGGGCGACCGCTACCTGACTGTTCGCGGGCTCGAGGCTGTCCGGGACGAGACCGCTGCCTACCCCGCGGAGCGCGGTCCGCGGATCACGTTCCTGCTGGAAACGGATGGAGGCCAGGCCTCGCTCGTCTTCGACGGGCGCGATCGGCGCTGGTTCGTCGAGGCTCTGGACCAGGCCGCCTAGATCTCCTCGATCGGCTCGGTTGAAAGGACCCAGATCGGGCCGTCTCCCGTCTCGACCCGGCGAGCATCGCCGCCGGGGTCGACGAGGCTGGTGCGGGTCAGCCGGACGCGCTGGCCGTCGAGCTCGGCGATCGGCCCCTGCACCGGCGACAGGCCGAAGGTGAAAGCCCACGCACGCACCTGGTCGTGAATCTTGCGGGCTGGCTGCGTCCAGTCGACCGTCGCGTAGTCCTCGTCGAAGTGCCCGGCCCAGCTGGCGCCCTCCAGCGGCTGCGGGTCACCCGGGTCGCCGGCGGCGACGCGCTCCAGCACCCCTGGCAGCAGCCCCAGCGCGACGGGCGCGATGCGCGGACCGACCACCATGATCTCGAAATCGTCGTCCTCCATCGGGACTGTCGCCTGGGCCAGGATGGCGCCGGTGTCCAGCTCCGCGTCCATGCGGTGCCAGGTGACGCCGTACTGGCCGTCACCCTCGCGTAGCGCCCATGCCAACGGGACGGGGCCGCGGTGCCGCGGCAGCAGCGCCGGATGGCAGTTCACGGAGCCGAGGCGCGGCACCTGCAGCGCGCTGAGCGGGATCTTCCAGGGGAATCCCCAGCACAGCAGCAGATCCGGGTCGTAGGCACGCAGCAGGGGCTCGATCGCGTACTTCGTCGCCGGCAGCAGCAGGTCCAATCCTGCCGG
>DASSCW010000226.1:0-4277 GCA_035697465.1 Candidatus Limnocylindria bacterium
CGCGGCACTGGCCGATGCCGGGTCGCCGGCTGCGGCGTTCGTCGATGGTGGACTGGGAGAGGAGGCTCTCCTGCTGCTGCAGGGAACGGGCGATGGCGCATCATGGACGAGCTTCGGCACGGCCAGCGCGTCCCAGGCAGCCGCAGTCCTGCTGACGGGTGACGGGACGCTGATCGGCCCGGAGCTCTACCAGGCGCCCAGCGACCTTCGCTCGGCGGGCCACGAGCGAACCGGCGTGTTCGCCGCCAACCGCCTCATCCTCGCCGCGGTGGCAGTCATCGCGCTCGGCAGCCTGGTGGCCATCGCCGCCGGGGTCGACCTGGCTGGACCGCTGACGGGCCGCTGATCGATGCGCCGCTCCCTTCCCGCCGCCCTGATCGTGGCCTTCGGTATTGTCCTGCTGCTCGATTTCGTGCTCGTGAATCCGACGCTCGCCGGCCTGGCCGACGCGCTGCTCGAGCTGGTCGTGCTCCTCGCTGCGGCCGCAGCCCTGGCGGGAGCCTTCGTCCTGGTGCTCCGGCACTGGACCGACCTGGTGGAACGGCGCCGCGACCCCACCGGCTCACTGGTGCTGCTGGGTGGCTTCGCGGCGATGCTGCTGGCCGGTTTCTACCCCGGATCGAGTGGCGCGTCGGACCCTGCCGTGCGCTGGCTGGTGGCCGCCCTGCTCGCTCCGCTGGTGGCCTCGCTTTTCGCGATGCTCTTCGTCTTCCTGCTGGCGGCCGCGCGCCGCGGCCTTGCCGTCCGCACTCGCCAGGCGTCGGTCATGCTGGCAGCTGCGCTGGTGGTCGTAGCGCTGCTCCTGCCCATCGGCGGAGCGGCCGGGACGTGGCTGGCCGCGGTAGCCACCTGGACGATGGACGTGCCGATCGGCGCTGTTTTTCGCGGCCTGTTGATCGGAGTGGCCGTCGTCACGGCGGTCCACGCGTCGCGCGTCCTGCTGGCAGTCGATGGCGCCGATGACTGAGCGGATCGAGTCGAGCGCGGAACTGCCGACGGCCGACCAGCCACCCGCACCTCGCACCCGGGGTCGACCACGTCGCCGGCCACGCGGGATCGGGCTCGGCTGGCTGGCGCTGCTGGCCCTGCTGGCGGCGGCGATGATCGGTGCCCCGGGCGACCGCTCGGCGGCGCTGACCCTGCCGAACCCCGATGGCGGCGCCGTGATTCGGTTACGCGCCGAGTTCGGCCGGCTGCCAGACCTGCCGTTTGTGCTGGTCGGAATGGACGCCGATCTCGGGACCTACCCCGAGATCCGTCCCGCAATCCGAGCGGCTTTCGATGACCTGATGCGTCGCGGCGCCTCCCTCGCGTTCGTCAGCCTGACGGCCGAGGGACGGGCCATCGCCGCCGCGGAGGTGGAGCGCCTGCACGCCATGGGCGCCAGGGATGGCGCCCTGCTCGATATCGGGTACGTAGCCGGCGTGGAGGCGGGCCTTGTCAGGCTGGTGGGGACCGCACTTCCCGCGTCCGCCACAGGTCAGCTGGCCGACGCCGTTCGCCGGCGCGGAGGCGGTCTCGCCGCCTTCGACCTCGCTCTGCTGGTGGGGGGCAGCGACGTCGGGCCGCGCACCTGGATCGAGCAGGTTGCCCCACGGCTTCCCGACCTTCCGCTGGTCGCGATCGCCCCAACCTTCGCCCAGCCCGAGCTGTCGCCATACCTGCGCAGCGGTCAGCTGACGGCGCTGCTGGCCACGGTGCGCGACGCGGCGGCGTATGTCGAGGTCGTGTCCGGCGAGGGGCTCACTCCGCTCCCCGACGAGCCCCAGCGTGACCAGTCACCCAGCGCGCTGGCGATGCTGGTGGGCATGGTCGTGGCGCTGCTGGTCCTGGCACGGCTCCTGTTCGGCGCCATCCCGGCCATCGGCCGGCGCTCGCCGCACGAAGCCAACGACGAGGAAGGGCCATGACCGGCTTCTTCGCCGATGACCTGGCAGGCACGGTTGCGACCTGGGCGGCGGCCCTGGTGACGGTTGGCGTATGGGCGTACCTGGTGGGGGAGCGGCGCATCTTCCGGCTGGCGCAGCACCTGTTGATCGGCCTCTCGACCGGCTACCTGGCGCTCCTCGCGATCCGCGAGGTCCTGCTTCCACGCCTGGTCCAGCCGCTGGCCACCGATTCGGCCGGCAACCCGCTGCTATGGGTCGCCCTGGTGCTGTGCGCCGTGATGGCCGCCGCCCGCTGGCTGCCGCGCGGCATCGTCGCGCTGCCGGTCGCCGTGCTGGTAGCCGGTACGGCGGCATTCGCACTCGGCGGGGCCGTGGTCGGCACGCTGCTCCCGCAGCTTGGCGCAACGATGCTCGCTCCCGGGCTCGACGCTGGAGGACTGGTCAACGGGGTGCTCGGCGCCGGCGTCACCGCCCTCGTCCTGCTGGCGTTCCTGCACGGGACCCCTCGCGCGCGGATGCTTGCCGGCGCGGCGGGAACCGGGCGCTGGTTGCTGCTGGGCGGCATCGGCGGCTGGCTGGGCTTCCTGCTGGTGAGCAGGCTGTCCTTGCTGGTGGATCGCCTGGGCTTCCTGCTTCGCGATTGGCTGGGGGTCATCAGATGACCGCCCAACGCACTGAGGTCGCCGTCGAGGCGGTGCCGGCCGGGTCCGAGCTGTCGATGCTCGTCGACATCGGCTCCGCCTGGACCAAGGCAGCTGTCGTCGCCCGATCGCGGTCGCGATGGCGGATCGTCAGCCAGGTGGCACAGCCAACGGCCTGGGGCGAGGAGGAGCTACGGGCCGCACTCGTCTCGCGACTGGCGGGCGTCGCCGACCAGCGGGTCTCGCAGCGGATCGCGGACCTGCTTCAGCACGCGCCGCGCATCGCCTGCCACACCCCGCGCCGTGCCGGCCGTCTCGGGATCACTGCCGTCTCGGCGGAGCTATCCGGCGACGCCGCCCGACGGGCCGCCGAGTCGGCCGGCTGGACCGTCGTCGAGGCAGCCACCGCCGACGATGGACGCTCGCTGTCCACGCGGCTGGGCGCCCTCCAGTCGGCCGAGGTGGACGCCTGGCTGCTCACTGGTGGGTTCGACGACGCGCGCGCCGACCAGGCACTCGAGATGGCCGGCCTGGTGGCCGCGGCGCGCGGAATGTCCCGGCAACCGGTCATCTGGGCGGGCAGCGCGCGCATCGCGCCGGAGGTCGTCCTCCTGTTCGAAGAAGGAGCGGTCGCGACCGTGCCGAACCCACGGCCAGGACCCCAGGCGGAGGACGCGCTGCCCCTGCGCCACGCCCTCGAGGAGCTCCTGCAGCGCATGGTCGAGCCCGGCGGCGTCCGCCAGCTGACCCCGGTCTCGTTCCGTCGGGCGATCTCCGAGCTGGCTCGTTCGACGCTCCGTCGCGTGCTGGGGGTCGACCTTGGGGCGCGGTACCTGAGCTGGGTGATCGCCGACGAGGGCGGAGCGGCCGAGAGCCGTGTCTTCGCCGCAGGCGGGCTGTCCGCGCCCAGCCTTGTGGCGCAGGGCGGCCCTGGACGGCTGGCAAGGTCCCTGCCGCTGGCGATCGACGAACTGGCCGTCGCCGATGCGCTCCAGAACCTGCACGCGCGTCCCGGCACGCTCCCTCAGACCGACGACGAGCTCGCGATCATGCATGCCGCGGCTCGCTACCTCCTGGCGCAGGCCGCCGGGGACAGCGGCGCGCCGGATGGCCTCGACCTGCTGATCGGCTGTGGGCGAACGATCGCGGCCGCCCCGCGACCGGCGCAGGCCGCGCAGCTGCTGCTCGATGGCGTGCGCCCGCTGGGGATCACCCAGCTGGCGGTCGACGGTGCCGGCGCCATGCCGCCCATCGGCGCCCTGGAGGACGGAGAGATCTCGGAGGGGATGGGCGTCCTGCGCGACGACCTGCTAGTGCCGCTGGGCGCCGCGGTGGTGACGCGCGGCGGGCGTTCCGGCCAGGTGGCGATGCGCGTCGCCGTCCACCGCACCGGCTGGCCCGATCATGCCCCGGTGGAGGTGCGAGCCGGCCAGCTGCAGTTGCTTCCGCTCGGCCGCGGGCAGGCGGCGGAGTTGGAGATCGAGCTCTCACCAGGTGTGACGCTGGGTGCGCCGCGCCAGGGCCGTCGGGTGCACGCGACGGTCTCGGGAGGCGCGGTCGGCCTGATCCTGGATGCCAGGGACTCGCCGCTCACGTTGCCGCGGCGCAGTGACGACCGACGAGCGGTTCTGGCCGACTGGCGCGACACGTTCCTGCGAGAGCCGGTGGCGCCGCCTTCAGGGGACGCGGGATGAACGAGGGAACGCTGCATCGGGTTCGGATCCCGCGTGGCGCCGTCCCGAGCGTC
>DASSCW010000227.1:0-4982 GCA_035697465.1 Candidatus Limnocylindria bacterium
GTGATGCCGTTGACCGTCCGGTAGTGGCTGTACCAGGTGTTCTCGTGGATCAGGTTGCCATCGGCATCGCGCACCCATCGGGTCACGACAGCGTCGAAGCCGTTATGCATGTACTCGACGCGCTTTGAGGTGCCCGGCGCCAGGTCCGGGTTGACGACCGTGGTCTCGATGGCCGTTCCGTGGTTGCTGGTGATCGGCGCCGAAAGTGAGACGGTACGTCCGTCGGGGACGCCCCAGATGTCGAATCGCACCCACCCGTTGCCGGTGTAGGACCGGATGACGATCGGATGCTCCATGTCGTTCCGGAACGTCATGTCGGTTTCCCAGGTGTCGGTCTGCAGGACGGTGGCGTCCAGGCCCATCGGGTAGCGCTCGATGTAGTAGGAGTGGTTGGTCCGCTCGCCGATCTGCAGGCCGGCGCGCATCGCGGCGTTGAAGAGCGTCGTGGACGTCGAGCAGATGCCGCCTGCCAGGGCGCCGTTCGGGACCGATCGGCCGCCGATGATGGCGCCGCCATAGCCGTAGCCGCGCTCCAGGGTCACCGGCCCGATACCCTGCCAGAACTCGAACCACTCGCCGGGGGCGATGACCTTGCCGTCGAGGTCCCAGGCGGGGATATGGATGTTGGCGTTCCAGAAGTTCCCCTCGCTGGCCACGTAGTACGTCGTCCAGCTGGCCAGCGGGCGCATGACCGGCGCTATCCGCTTGGCCTCGGCGGTGGTGACCTCCGGCTTGGCGACGCCGATGGCCAAGGCTGCGGCAGGCTTCATAGAGCCGCCGGCGCGCAGCTCCAGCGCGGCCATGACGTTGGTGACTGTTGCCTTGAGCTGCAGCGTGCGACCGGGCTCCGCCGCGATAACACCCACGATCCCGCCCGAGCCATAGATGAATGTCGCATCGCGCGGTGCGACGGCCACCGAGGCGGCGACCGGTCGCAGGAGATTGCGCACTGCGTCGCGACTCACCTTCATGCCCCAACTGCCATCGTCCAGCGTCCCGAACCTGATCACGCCGTTCAGGGCCGCCTCGTTGAGCGACAGCTCCTTACGGACGCCGGTCAGCGCCAGCGGCGCGTCGGTCACCCAGTTCGCCGCCAGGGCGGCGGCGATTGCCTCGCGGGAGGAGATCTCAGGTTCGGTGAGCTGCACCGTCACGTCGAGCGCAGCGCCGGACGCACCGGGGACGGCCAGCAGGTCAGCCAGCGCCTGGGTGAGTGCGTTCTGGTCGACGGTCAGGCCGATGATTGCGCGCGTCGCCTGGTATCCAACCTCCGAGTGACGGTTGACCGTGCCGTCTTGGGCATCCCTGTCGAACTGCACTGCGATGTCGTTCACGAGCGCGTCGATCGCAGCCTGGTCACGGACCACCGCCGCCTTTGCGAGTGCGCTGGGGCCAACTATGGTTCGCAGGCGCGCCACGCCATCGGCGAGGAAGTTCCCGCTGCGGGCGACGCCCATTGCCGCATCGACGGACGCCTCGAGGTCATAGCCGATTCCGAGCTCGCTGTATGGCATGTCCACGACGGTGCCATCCACATCTAGCGCGAGCGCGCCCTCGGAGATCGCCGGTAGCTCGGCCTGGAGCTTGCCAATCGCTTGCGTCCGGTCGAGGCCACCGATCTGTACGCCTGCCACGCTCACACCCGGCATGACCCGGTCCGCGTGGCTCAGGGCAACGCCGATGGAGGCGCCGACCACCATCATCAGGCCAACGAGAAGGGTTGCGAAGAAGCCCAACAGGAAGCCGCGGCGCATCGGTCCGGGAGCGAACAAGAGTCGCGGGCGGGTCAGGGCGGTCGGGATCGTTGTCATCGGTCGGTCGTCATCGGTTCTCGCGGGCAAGGATGGCAGGCCGGCACTGCGGTGGGGCTGCGGTAGTGTTCGACAGGCCTGTTCCCTCCAAGACGCCGTGCAATGCCATGGCGTTGCACGCTCAACCTGGGCAGCTGCGCCGTGCTGCCGCGATTCTGGAGGCTCGCGCCGCATGTGTCGAGCCGCACCATTGGCCGCCAGCCACCAGGACCGATGAATTGGCCGGTCCGTGCCCCGATGCTATACTCCCCAGCCGAGCCGCCGCGCACGATGCCGGCGCTCATTTCATGCTCTCCCATTTCGATTCGAGGATTCTTCGTGGCAAGAAAGGCTCGCACCTGGAAGGGCGCGCGCACTCCGCAGGCCCTGAAGCGCGTTCGCCAGACCGGGCGCCGCCGGGTCGTCAATCAGCGCACCCGCAGCGAGGCCAAGACGCTCGTCCAGCGCGCCAGCGCGATCGCGCTCGGCCGCACCGAGGGCGACGGCGCCGTGGCGATCACCGCCGCCATCAGCGCCCTGGACCGCGCCGCCGAGAAGGGAATCATCCATCCCAACAACGCAGCCCGTCGCAAGAGCCGGCTGATGGCCAAGGCCAATGCCGCGCACCTGCTTGACGGCGGCAGCGTTGAGCTGACTGGGCCGAAGAAGAAGTCGACCGCGACCAAGACTGCCCAGCGCAAGAAGGTCACGGCCGCCAAGGCCTCGAAGGCCGCGAGCGCCAAGGCAGCCGATCGGCCGCGCACCGCGGCCGGTAAGGCAAAGGTCGCCGTCACGCGCGCCACCCGCGAGTCCGCGGCAGCCCGGCGCCGCAAGCAGACCGGCGACGAGGGCGAGGCTCCCGCCGAGACCTGATCCGTTCAGCGGGGCTGACGCCGTAGCTTCCAGATGTGCTCCAGCGGCCAGCGGCGCGCCCAGGCGCGCGCAACCTCGGTGCGATAGGTGCTGGTGGCGTCCTCCCCGGGACGAAGTTCGATGAGGTCCACGACTTCCAGGCCGTTGGCGGTGAAGAGCCGGATCCAGGCGCCGTACGGCAGCTGGAACTCGACGTGGGCCGAGTCGCCGACGTCGACGCGGTGCATGCCGAAGTAGTCGTTGGCGAGCCGCTCGATCGGCTCCTCCTGGTCGGCCGGCCAGCAGACCTCCGCGATCGGGGTATACATGCTGAAGGCGAACGTTCCCCCGTCACGCAGGAGGCGTGAGACCTCGGGGACGGTGCGGTAGGGGTCGGCGAAGACCAAAGCCCCGTGGTCGGCGAAGACGATGTCGAATCGATCGTCCGGGAGGGGCACGGCCTCGGCGCTGGCATGAATCAGCTGCACCTCGACGCCCGCCGCTTCCACCAGGCGACGAGCGTGCGCGAGCTGCCGGTCCGACACGTCCAGCCCGACAGCGCGAGCACCCTGCTGCGCAAGCCGGATCGACCATTGCGCTGCGCCACAGCCGAGCTCCAGCACGTCGCGCCCATCGACCTCGCCAAGGACGTGCAGCTCAGCCTCGGGGATCTGCCAGACGCCCCAGGCCGCGCCATGGATGGCCAGCTGCCTGCCCTGCTCGGCCTGATAGCGATCCGACAGCTCGTTCCAGAAGGCCCGGTTCCGCTTCGCGTGGGGGGTCAGCTCCAGCTCTGCACCGAGGTCGCCGGCGTCAGCCATCGGTGACGCGGTTGGCGGCGAATGCGCGGCGACCCGCGTATTCGCCCGCGTCGGCCAGCTCCTCCTCGATCCGCAGCAGGCGGTTGTACTTCGCGATGCGCTCGCTGCGGCTCATGCTGCCCGTCTTGATCTGGCCGGCGTTCAGCGCCACGGCCAGGTCGGCGATGGTGGTGTCCTCAGTGTCACCCGAGCGGTGGCTGATCACCGCCGTCCAGCCGGCGTGCTGTGCCATCTCCACCGCCTCGATCGTCTCCGTCAGCGTGCCGATCTGGTTGAGCTTGACCAGGATGCTGTTCGCAGCGCGGCTCTCGATGGCGCGCGCCAGGCGCGTGGTGTTGGTGACCAGCAGGTCGTCACCGACGAGCTGCATGCGCGCGCCGGCTCGTTCGGTCAGCGCCTGCCACGCCCCCCAGTCGTCCTCGGCCAGGCCGTCCTCCAGGCTCACGATCGGATAGCGGTCGAACCAGTCCAGCCAGAACGCCACCATCTCGTCCGGCGAGAGGGACCGGCCCTCGCGTGCCAGCGTGTAGGTGCCATCGCCGAACAGCTCGGTGGTTGCCGGGTCGAGCGCGATCGCGATCTGCGTTCCCGGAGCGAAGCCCGCGCGCTCGATCGCTTCGAGGACCAGGGCGATGGCCGTCTCGTTGCTCTCGAGGCTCGGTGCGTATCCGCCCTCGTCGCCGACCGTGGTCGGGAAGCCGCGCTCATGGAGGAGCGCGCCCAGCGCATGGAACGTCTCGGCCGCCCAGCGCAGCCCCTCGCGAAAGGTCGGCGCTCCCAGCGGGGCGATCATGAACTCCTGGAAGTCAGTGGAGTCAATGGCGTGCTTGCCGCCGTTCAGGATATTGACGAGCGGCACGGGCAGCACGCGGGCGGCCGCGCCTCCGAGGTAGCGGTAGAGCGGCAGGGCAAGGGCCTCTGCTGCGGCATGCGCCACCGCGAGCGAGGTGCCCAGCAGGGCGTTCGCCCCGAGCCGGCTCTTGTTGGGCGTGCCGTCCAGGTCGATCAGCAGGCGGTCGACGCTCACCTGGTCGACCGCATCGGTCCCCAGCAGCTCAGGACGCAGCGTGTCGTTGACGTGCTTTACCGCCGTGAGCACGCCCTTGCCGCCGTAGCGCTGCCGGTCGCCATCGCGCAGCTCCACCGCCTCGTGCGCACCGGTCGAGGCGCCGGACGGGACGATTGCGCTGCCGGTGGCGCCCCCGTCAAGGAACACTTCCACTTCCACCGTCGGATTGCCACGGGAGTCGAGGACCTCGCGCGCGATGACGTCCTCGATCAGGGTCGTCATCGGCGACGGGCCTTCTTGGCCGGCAGCTCAACGTCGAGGAGGGCTTCGACGCCGGGCAGCTTCTTGCCCTCCACGAATTCGAGCGAGGCGCCGCCGCCGGTGCTGACGTGGCTCATCTGCTCGACCAGGCCGAGCTGCTCCACCGCCGCGACCGAATCACCGCCGCCCACCACCGTCACGACCCCGGCCGCGCTCCGCTCGGCCAGGAATCGCGCCATCGCGTTGGTC
>DASSCW010000228.1:0-19619 GCA_035697465.1 Candidatus Limnocylindria bacterium
GATAGGCGTTCGGTGTTTCACGCACCCAGTAGCCGGCCAGCGGACCGGCGCTGATCTTCATCCACGGTTTGCCGTCCACCCGCGTGTGTCCCGCGGCCGTCGTCCGCGCACCGGATCCGAAGATCACCGTCTTCCGAGCGAGGATGTCGCCACCGGGGGTCAGCCGATACCCCGTGTAGGTGCCAGGCCGGAAGACGACAGGTCGGTCAGGGTCGAACTTACGATCGATCTTCAGCTGCGTGATCGCCTCACCGGCGACCGAGCTCCCGCACAGCGTGACGAACACCATGACCGAGTAGTGGCTGCCGTCCGAGGCCCGGTCCCAGGCGGCGCCGGCCGCGTTATAGGCCTCGCCCATCATCACGTCGTGGTGCATTGGCGAATTCCACCAGAGGCTCATAGTCCGCTCGTACGAGTATTCGGGGTAGCCGCGCTCCCAGGCGATGATCTCGCCGTAGCCGCTCCAGCACACACCCGAGTTGTTGAGCCGATTGCGGACGTAGTCCATGTCGTGCTCGAGATCTTTGGCGGCCACCATCTGGGCCGCCCGGTGGTCTGCGATGTCGTCCAGCAGTGCCGTGCCGACCACCGGCTGCAGGCCCTCGCTGGCGCGGTACTCGTTGGCCTCCTGTCGCAGCCCGTCGCCGCCGGCCGCCCGCACAGGACCTGCGACCGCGGTCGCAGCGGCAGCCATGGCGAGCGCCAGGAGCAATGCCTGCGGGCGCCCGACAGGGCGCGTCACGGTCAAAACGGTGGAGCGCGGGTTGGCCATCGAGCTGTTCCCCTCAGGAGCTGGTGGTCATGGGTCGATGCCCCGCACCGTACCGACGGGGCGCGCGTCGGGCCATGGCCCGATCGGTCTGGTACCGATAGCTGGCCCAGGGGGCCAATCGAGGGGGTCGGTCAGACCCTCAGGCGGGTGGCGGCAGACTCCGGTAGCCAGGTGCCGGACCAGGCGCCGCTGCTCACCAGGAAGTGCCCGCGCCCGTTGATGACGGCCCAGGCGGAGACGGTCATCGACCTGGTCACGCCCTGCGTCGCGACCACGGTGCCTGTCACGTTCCCCGCCTTGTCGAACCGGTAGCCAGTGTGCGTCCCCACCGCCAGGTCGATGCGCGGCGCCGAGTCGAAGTCGAGGCGCTCGATCGCGCCCGGCTTGAAGGCAACCAGCGACTCCGGCACCCAGTAGCCGGTCAGCATGCCCTCGATGATGCGCCAGTAGGCGCGACCGTTGATGATTGCCCGGGCATCGGCGCCAACGCTCGTACGGCGGCTGACGGTGAGCGAACGCGAGCTGATGGCCGCACCTCCGGCGCCAAACCGGTACCCGACGTGCGTGGCCGGTCGCAGGCGAAGGGCGATGTCCGACGCGTACGTGTGCCGCTCGACCAGGCCCTTGACATAGTCGTTCACCGACTCCCGCACCCAGCGACCCCTCAGCGGGCCTGTCTCGAGCAGGAGCCAGCGGCCGGGCAGATTGGGCAGCGTCGCGCGCTGACCGACCGCGACGCCTTTCGAGGTGCCCAGCGAGGCGAACTCTGATGCGAGAAGGTCACCATGCGCACCCACCGCGTAGCCGCGGTGGGAGCCGCCCGTCATGAGGCCGCTGCGCGAGGGGTCGTACGCGGTCCCGGGCGCGACCCTGAACTTCCAGCCCTCGGTCGCCAGGCGGTTGCCGGCGACATCACGGAGATCGGTCGAAAGCCAGACGTCGATCGTGGTGTCGACCGGCAGTGGCGCGTCGGGGTCGACGATGGCGCTCTTCGCGTCGCCGGCTGCCTGGAAGGTCGCCGGGACCGGCACGCCCGCCACGCGAAGCTGGACGCGCGAGGCGGCGAGGCCGCTGATCGGCTCCGAGAACAAGACCTGGAGTTGCTGCTTGGCGGGAACCATCTGTGCCCCGCGGCGCGGAGAACCGCTCGCCGTGGGTCCCGTGAGGTCCGCTCCGATGCCCCAGCGATTGAGGGCCGTCGGGCTGAATCCCGCAGCCGGACCGAAGTGCGACGCCCCGGCGGCGTCTGTGGCCGTGATCCGCAGCAGGTAGCGTCCTTCGCCGGCCCAGGCTCCGCTCGACGTGCGACCGTTCCAGCTGGCCGAATTCGCGCCCGCCGATTGCGCCCCCAGGGCCACGGTGCGCACCACGGATCCTTTGTCATCGAACACGTCCAGCTGCACGGCGGTGGCACCGCCCTGCAAGGTGTAGCTCAGGCTCGCGCCGTCCTTCACGCCATCGCCATTCGGGCTGAAGCTTGCCGTGCGGGTCGTCTGCCTGACGAACGGCGCGATGCGGGTGGTGGTTGGTGCCCACCTTGGTGCGAGGTACGACGTGCCCGAGTCGCTGCCGGCCACCCACGCGATCAGCGCATAGTCGGCGCTGGGCCACTCGGTGAAGCCGTACTGGACCCGGTACCAGGTTTGCGATCCCGAGGTGACCGGCCCTTCCAGCACGAAGAGCGGCTGGCCATCGACCGCAGTGTCGACGATCGCGTAGCCGGTGCCCGGCCCCGATCGGACGTTCAGCGAGGCGGCGGTTACGACCGCGAACGCGCCCGGCTTCACGCTGCTTGGCTTGGCGGGCATCGTGGTCCAGGCCTGCGCGTTGCCACTTAGGTCGTAGGCGCGCACTCGGAACTCGTACCGGGCGCCAACCGTGCCGGCGAACCAGGCGGAGGTCTTCCTGGTGCCGCTCAGCCATGCGTGCCACGCACCGCCGACCAGCCGGTACTGGAGGTTGTAGTGGCTCACGCCCGATGCGTAGTCCTGGGCGCGCCACCTCACCACGAATGCCTCGGCATCGGTCGTCCCCGGCAGGAGGTCGACGCCCCCAACCGGCGCCTGGGTGTCGCGCACGAACTTGTCCGCCAGCAGGCGCCATAGCTCGTCGCGACCCTGGTCCATGAGCAGGGTCCACATGCCCGTGCCGGCCAGTCCGCGCGCATTGATGAGGTCGTACTTCACGCCGAGCGACTGAGGGTCGTCGTAGTAGCCCTGCACCCAGTTGCCGGCGCCAGAGTCCCAGTGGCGGTACCAGGGCACCTTGCCCACGTCATCCCAGCGCCGGCCGTACTGGCCGGCCTGCGAGCGGGCGCCGATGTAGGAGTAGGCCCTGGATCCGCCGCCAAGGGTGGTGGAGTTCAGCTGGCGACTCGACGTCGGCCAGGTGCGGCCGTAATACGGGACGCCCCAGATCAGCTTCGACCCGCTCGTCTCGGTCAGGAAGTCGGCCATGGTGCCGGCAACGTCGATCGTGTACGGGCTCTGGATCGGGGCAACCCCGCCGGCTCGCGAGGAGCCGGACCAGTGGAAGTCATAGCCCATCACGAACAGCGCGTCGGCCGCGCCGGATGCGGTCAAGCCCGCCACGTCGTAGCCGGTTGCCCACGTGGCAGCGCCTGCCATGACGCATACGGTGAGATGCGAGCCGACGTTGCCGTCGACCAGCCCCTTCTTCAGCTGCCGCACGAAGCTCACGTACTCATCGCGCAGGCTGCTGGCCAGCGGCTCGAAGTCGAGGTTGACGCCGTCTGCGCCCCGCGCGCGCACGGCGCTGACGATCTGGTTCACAAGTCGCGTCCGTGCGGTGCCGCTGCCGAGCAGCGCCGCTTGGCGGCTGGCCGACGCGCTGTCCCAGGCCATCATGGTGACTGTCAGCACCACCTTGACCCCGTTGCTGTGGGCGCGATCGATGACCTGCGTCATGCGGGAGCTGGTCCACCCGGCCCAGCCCGTCGATGGGTTGGTGCTGGTGCCCTTGACGAGGTAGCCGTCCTTGTTCGTCCCGACGCTGAAGTAGGCGATGGTCGAGAGAAGGTGGTAGTTCAGCTCGGCCAGAGCCGTGTCGGTGAGCAGCCAGTACGGCAGGAAGCCGAACACCTCCTTACGCAGCCCGTTCGGCAACCCCGCGGTCGCGACCTGGGCTGCCACGGTCCCCGTCGGCTCCACGGCGGCTCCGGCCATCTCCGGCTCCCCGCTCTCGCTGAGAACCACGCTCGGTGGGCCGCCCAGCTCGAAGTCGAGCGCGTCGCCGGCATGGTCGGCCAGCATCTCGGCATGGACCGATGGCTCCTGCAGCTCCGCGGGGAGCTCCGGCAGGACGCGTCCGCCGGCCGTGCGCACAGCGCCGTCCGGCAGAGGCTCGGCGGCAATCGAACCCGCCGGCGCCCACGTCAGGACCAGCAGGAGAGCGAGCAGCAGGCTTGCGAATCGGCGCATCGTGGGTGAGGTCACCTCGCAGGGTCGGTCGCTATCGAGGCGGCCGCGCATGACCGCATCGGTCCAGACCCTACCGATCAACACCGCTCCCAACCATGGTACGGATGGGCCAGTCCACACGATCCCCCGTGCTCAGATCAGTCCGGCATGAGCCTCACGACGGAGGAGGAACGC
The DNA here is from genome assembly GCA_035697465.1 of Candidatus Limnocylindria bacterium. Lineage (GTDB taxonomy): Bacteria > Chloroflexota > Limnocylindria > QHBO01 > QHBO01 > DASSCW01. Next base: position 4,387 of record DASSCW010000228.1, read on the forward strand.
AGCCAGTAGCCGCTCCAGGTCCCGCTGGTGACGCGGAACCAGAGGCCGGTCTGGCCGGGCAGCGATCGCAGCTGGGTCGTCGTCGCCTGGCGGTAGGAGACCGTGGCCGTCTTGGCGACGGTCATCGCTCCATCGGCGCTGAACCGGTAGCCAGTGTGCGTGCCCTTGCGCAGCGCGATCGTCCGGGCCGGGCTGAAGAGCTGCGACTCTGTCGCGCTGGCGGCCGATGTGCCCGCCAGCGTTACTGCGCTGGACTGCTGGAGCCAGTAGCCCTTCCACGTGCCGCTCGCGACGAAGAACCAGGTTCCTCCCTGGTTGGCGATCGTGCGGCGCATGGTCGTGGTGGCCACGACCGGCTCGGCCAGGGTCGCATGCTTGGCGGCGACCATCACGCCGTTGACGGCGAACTTGTACCCCGTGTTGGTCCCGACCCCCAGCACCAGCTCTGCGGCCGGCGCGTAGGCCGTGACCGTTGCCGGCAGTGAGCCGGCGGCGGTGAACCAGTAGCTGGTGCCAGCCAGCGTCGCCCCGAGCGCGCTGCGGATACCACTGGTCAGGCTGACCTTGTACTTCATGCCGGTCTCGAGTGGCGCGGCGGGCATGAATCGGGCGGTCCGCGTGGCGCTCTGGTAGGTGACGGTGCCAGTGACGCGCAGCCCGTAGGCATCCGCCACCTTGAAGCTCTTGCCGCTCACCCCGGTTACGGGCTGGTCGAACGTCACCTCGAGATAGGTCTCCGGGGCCACATCGGTCTGGTTGGCATCCGGCGACCGACCCGTCACGACCGGTGGGGCGGGAGGCACGTAGGTACCCATCACGCCGGACGGCGTCATGCTCGGATTGCCCGCGTACGCGAACCAGTAATCGGTACCCATGCCCGTGCTGGTGCGCTGGATCCAGACCTGGCGGCCGGTCAGCTCGTTGTGCGCGAAGCGCCGCTGCGCCGCCAGGCTGAAGCCGTTCGCGGCCTCGGCGATCTCGCCGAAGGTCATGTCGCGGTTGCGGAGCACCAGGTCGACGAGCTGCTGGCCACCCTGGTACATATCGGTCGCGAAGTAGGCGCCGCCACCCTGCTTCAGGGCCGGGTAGCTGTAGTTGCGCACCCGCTGGAAGGCAACCGATTCGGTCGCCTTGACATCCCAGCCCTCACCGGCACCCGGGGTGTAGCAGGCCTTGTTGTAGATCATCACCCAGTTGGCGGCCGGGGCGATGCCGTCGGTGTTGGTCTTGCCGCCGCAGTAGTTCCACTGCGCGGAGCCATCGGATGCGGTAAGCGTGCCGAGCAACGCCTTCTCCCCGCAATAGACCATCGTGGTCGACCAGTTGTCGGAGTCGCCGTTTTCGGTCGTCCGATTCAGGCCCCAGCCGTTGACGCGGTCCGTCCACTCGCTGGTGCTGTAGGGGCTTGGATAACCATTGCCGTGACCGAGGTAGACCACGACGTTGGCACCGGCCACCGCATTGCGCACGCGCGCCCAGGTCGCGCGCGGCGAGTACACCTTCACGACCTCGGCGCCGGCTGCCTCCGCGGCGTTGGCGATCGAGTTGCCGGTCGAGCGATAGCCATCGGTCTGCGCGCCCGTCGGGCCGACGATGATGACCACCTTGAGGGGATCGGCGGCAGCGGCCGGCGTGACGCCCAGGGCCGCCCAGGCCATGGCCAGGGAGACGGCGGTGGTGATGACGGCGCGGAGTCGGTCTCGCAATGGGTGGGGTCCTCTCGGTGCTGGAAGCGGGCAGCCGGGTGCCCAGATAGGTTCGCGGTCGCGCCGCATAAAGCCCATGCCCCGATGGTCGCGCGAGCTCGCTGACGTTGGGGCCATATGCCCAGGGGCAACGATCGGGACTATCAGGAAGGCGGCCGATGGGCGATTCGGCCCGGACCGAGCGGCAGGTGAGCCGCTCAGTCCTGCTGGTACGAGAGGACAACCAGGAGGCGCTCGACCTGCTGGAAGTCCAGGGCCGGGCGGATGAATCCAGTCTGGGTCAGCGCGTTGCTGTCCTGCTGGATGGCCTGGATCGTCCCGATCAGCAGGCCGCGCGGGTACGGACTGCGAGCGGCCTCCTCGGCCAGCGTCAGTCCCGCGGTGACCACGGCATCGCCCTCGGCAAGGTCGTCGGTGACGTCCACCTGGACCATTACCAGCTGCCCTCCCAGCTGCCCCTGGACCAGGCCAAGCGCTCGCGAGCGCTGGTCGAGGGCGACGACGCTCGATCGCGTGTCGGCGATGAAGCGGACGGTGGCGGTGTCAGGCCCGACGCGAACGATGCTGCCTGCCAGTGCGCCGGCGCCCTGCGCCGAGCCGACCACCGGCATGCCGACCGCCAGGCCATCGTCGGTGCCGGCGTCGACCCCGACCTCCCAGGTGAAGTTCGACGGGTCGCGGCTGATGATGCGAACCGGCAGGAGCCCCATCTCCAGCGTCTGGGTCAGCCCCAGCAGCTCGCGCAGCTCCTCGTTCTCGGCGGCCGCTTCCTGCAGCTCGCTGATCCGCTGCTCGGCGCCCGCCAGCGCCTGCCGCAGCTCGTCGTTCTCGCTGCGCAGCCGGTCGATCTCGCCGATCGTGCCAAACACCCCGGCGATCCCCGACCCGACGCCGCCGATCGTCTGACGGATCGGGTCCAGCGCGCGTGCGCTGACGTGCTGGAGCGTGAGGGCGGCCTCCGTCTGCGAGGCCAGCAGGAGCAGGAGCGAGAGGATCGTGAAGGCGGCGAACCAGAGGCCTGTGCGGCTGCGCCGGTGCGGGCTGCCGGTCATCGGTTCAGGGCCGACGCTGCCGCGCGGCTAGCGCGGCGCGCGGGTGAACTGCTCGCTGACCAGCACGCGCTCCAGGCTGTCCAGGTCCTCCAGGACGCGCCCGGTGCCGCGGACCACGCAGGTCAGCGGGTCGTCGGCAATGTGGACGGGCATCTGGGTCGCCTCCGCGACCCGCTTGTCGAGACCCGCCAGCAGGGCGCCGCCGCCGGCCAGGACGATGCCCTGGTCCATGATGTCGGCCACCAGCTCGGGTGGGGTCTCCTCGATCGTCTCCTTGATGGCGTCGATGATCTCGGCCACGGTCGGCTCCAGCGCCTCACGGATCTGGTCGCTGCCGACCTCGACGCTGCGCGGCAGGCCGGTCAGCAGGTCGCGTCCCCTGAACGTCACGGTGCGCGTGTTCCCTTCCACCGGATAGGCCGATCCGACCGCGATCTTGATCTCCTCGGCCGTGCGCTCGCCCATCAGCAGGTTGTACTCCCGCCGGGCGAAGCTGACGATGTCGGTGTCCATCTCGTCGCCACCTACGCGCACGCTGCGGCTGACCACGATGCCGCCCAGGCTGATGACGGCCACCTCGGTCGTGCCGCCACCGATGTCCACGATGAGGCTGCCGGACGGCTCGCTGACCGGCAAGCCGGCGCCGATCGCGGCGGCCATCGGCTCCTCGATGAGGCGAGCCCAGCGGGCGCCGGCGTTGACGGTGGCGTCACGGACGGCGCGCTTCTCGACCTCGGTCACGCCCGACGGGATGCCGACCAGCACGCGCGGTCGCCGGATTTGGGCGAAGCGCTCGTGCACCTTGGCGATGAAGTAGCGAATCATCTGCTCGGTCACGTCGAAGTCGCTGATCACGCCGTCGCGCAGGGGCCGGATGGCGACGATGTTCGCCGGCGTGCGACCGACCATGCGCTTCGCTTCGGCGCCGATGGCCAGCACACGCTTGCTGCGCGTGTCCATCGCGACCACGCTCGGCTCGCTGATCACGATCCCGCGGTGTCGCACGGTGACCAGCGTGTTGGCCGTGCCTAGATCGATGCCGACGTCGTGGCTGAGGAGGCCGAGCAGGCCGTCGAAGAGTCCCAAGCGCCCTCCGGGTGTGCTTCAGCGCCTGGAACCCGTGGCACGGCAGGGAGGCGCGGGGGGTTGTCAGCGGTGGAAACCCTAGCACACGGACGGTGCGCGGCGGCCACACACCCCGGCCCGGCTGGCGCTCACGCCCCATACGGCCCCGAGCGCGAATGATGGGCGACATTCCGTGGCTCAGCATCCCCGAGTTGCGAGATGCGAATCGCCGTAGCGTTAAGTGGCCGGAGAACGCGTGACGCTGCCCGCACGGGGGCCATCGCGAGCTCGAGCGGCGCGCAAATGCGGCCTCGCGGTGCCGGTGGCGGCGCATGACGCTACTCCCATTCGCATACCGCAAGTCGCTTCCGCGTCCTGGCCGCGGCTCAAGACGAGCCCTCGCACGGAGCTTGCTGGCACGGGCGTCTATGGTTAGGCCGATGACAGTGTCTGTCCGAAGGCTGTGGGACGAGGACTACAGCCGGCTGGTGCGCGGCGACCACCACGATCCGCACTCCGTCCTCGGCGCCCATGCATTCGGTGCCAGCACGGTGGTCCACGCCTTTCACCCCGATGCCACGGCCGCAAGCCTGCTGCTCGGAGCCACAGCCATCGAGATGGATGCCCTCGCCGACGGCGTCTGGGCCGCCTTCCTGGAGGACCAGCAGCCGCCACTGGCGTATCGGCTCAGGTTCCGCTTCGCCGACGGCGCCGACTGGGAGCGCGACGACCCGTATCGGTTCCTGCCGACCCTGGGCGAGCTCGACCTGCACCTCATTGCCGAGGGGAGGCACGAGCGGCTGTGGGAAGTGCTCGGCGCACACCCGCGGGTGATCGACGGGACGACGGGCGTGGCTTTTGCCGTCTGGGCGCCGAATGCGCGCAGCGTTCGAGTGGTGGGCGACTTCGATCGCTGGGATGGCCGCCTGTTCCCGATGCGCTCGCTCGGCGGCTCCGGTGTCTGGGAGCTGTTCGTGCCCGGCATCGGTCCCGGCGAGCTCTACAAGTACGAGGTGCTGGGCGCGGACGGCAAGGTGCGGATCAAGGCGGATCCGTTCTCGTTCGCGCAGCAGGTACGACCGGAGACGGCGTCCCGCGTCTGGGACATCGGTTCCGACGATGCCTGGACCGATGCTGCCTGGATGGCCGATCGCGCGGCGCATGACCTGTACCGGAGCCCGATGGCGACCTACGAGGTCCACCTCGGTTCATGGATGCGCAACGCCGATGGCACCTGGCTCGGCTACCGCGACGCCGCCGCGCGGCTGGCGGCGCACTGCCACCGCTACGGCTTCACGCACGTGGAGCTGTTGCCCGTGGCCGAGCACCCGTTCGACGGCTCGTGGGGCTACCAGGTGACCGGCTATTACGCGCCCACGTCGCGCTTCGGGACCCCCGACGACTTCCGCGCCATGGTCGACGCGCTGCACAACGCCGGCATCGGGGTGATCCTGGACTGGGTGCCGGCTCACTTCCCGAACGACGAGTTCGCGCTGCGCGAGTTCGACGGCACCTTTCTCTACGAGCATGCAGACCCGATGCGCGGCCAGCACCCCGATTGGGGGACGCTCATCTTCGACTACGGCCGCCCCGAGGTCCGTAACTTCCTGGTCGCCAATGCTCTCTTCTGGTTCGACCGGTATCACATCGATGGGCTGCGGGTGGACGCGGTGGCCTCGATGCTCTACCTGGACTACTCCCGCAAGAAGGGCGAGTGGCAGCCGAACAAGTTCGGCGGCAACGAAAACCTGGAGGCAATCGACTTCCTGCGGGAGGTGAACGAGAAGGCGTACGGCCGCTATCCAGGGATCGTGACCATCGCCGAGGAGTCGACCGCGTTCCCCGGCGTCACGCGGCCCACCTACCTTGGCGGTCTGGGGTTCGGCTTCAAGTGGGACATGGGCTGGATGCACGACACGCTGGCCTACTTCCACGAGGACCCGGTGCACCGCCGCTACCACCACAACCGCCTGACGTTCCGCGGCCTCTACCTCCAGACTGAGCACTTCACGCTGCCGCTGAGCCACGACGAGGTCGTCCACGGCAAGGGATCGCTGCTGGGCAAGCTGCCCGGCGACGAGTGGCAGCGGTTCGCCAACCTGCGCTGCCTGTTGGCCAACATGTACACCCAGCCGGGAAAGAAGCTGCTGTTCATGGGCACCGAGCTGGCGCCCTGGACCGAGTGGAACCACGACGCCCAGCTCCCGTGGGAGCTAGGACAGGAGCCGTTGCACGCACAGCTCGGCCGTTTCCTGGAGGACCTCGGCCGCCTGTACGCGGCAACTCCGGCGCTGTGGGCGGCCGACCCGGAGCCGGGCACCTTCGCCTGGATCGACGCCGCGGACGTCGAGGCCTCGGTCTTCTCCTACATCAGGCGCGCCGGCGGGCAGCTGGCGGTGGTGATCCAGAACCTCACGCCGGTGCCGCGCTTTGACTACCGGTTGGGCGTGCCTGCCAGCGGGCGCTGGCGCGAGGCGTTGAACTCCGACTCGGAGCACTACGGCGGCTCGAACGTCGGCAACCTGGGACTGCTCCAGGCGGCCGATGAGGAGTGGCACGGCCAGCCGGCATCGGTGCGGGTCACGCTGCCGCCACTGGCCACCCTGATCCTGCTGCCGGAGGGCTAGCCGGCCCGGTCGCGGGCCCCTTGCATCGCTGCCGCCAAACGACGTACCAGCGGGTCGCGCATCAGCCTCTCCAGCGGCTTCGACAGCGCCCGCGACCAGTTCTCGCGCGTAGCCGGCCCCGTGCCGGGCATGTTCGGCCGCAGCGGCTCCAACAGCGCATCCTCGACGGTGCAGGTCGCCAGGACCGATGGAGCGGCGGCAACGGCCTTGTGCACGGCCTCCACCACCTCCTCCATCGAGGCGTTGGGAGGCAGTCCTCCGACACGGGCCAGCCGCCGTCGCAGCAGGCCGAGCCCCGCCCCGTTCGGCTCCACCCCGGAACGCCGCTGGTCGTCCAGGTCGATGCCGCTCCAGGTGCCCGCCGTGGTCGGCAGATCGTGGGTGGTCACGGCCGCCAGCGAGCGGTGCGGCCAGCGCGCCGGTGGGCGGCGCTCGAAGATGGCGAGCCGGGTGGAGAGCACGTTGGCCGACGCCAGGCGTCGCCGGATGCCCGGAGCCACGGTGCCGAGGTCCTCGCCGATGACGATGGCGTCGGCTCGCTCTGCCTCGATCGCCAGCACGGCCAGCAGCTCCTCGGTCGGCTGCCGGACGTAGGCGCCGGCGGCGGGGTCGACGCCCGGGACCCACCACTGGCGGAAGAGGCCTAGCACGTGGTCGATCCGCAGGCCGCCACCGCCGCCCATCGCCGCCCTGATGGTCTCGATGAAGGGTCCGTAGCCAGCCAGCTGCAATCGGTGCGGGATGAACGGCGGCAGGTCCCAACGCTGGCCGCCAGGGTTGAAGACGTCCGGCGGGGCGCCGAGGCTGGCATCGGCCAGCTGCGCCTGCCAGGTCCAGGCGTCGAAGCCGCCGGGGTCGAAGCCGATCGGCAGGTCGCCGACGAGGCGGAGCCGTCGACCGGCGCGCTGGAGCTGACGGTCGAGGAGCCACTGCAGCCAGGCGTGGAAGCGGACCCGATCGGCCAGCCGCTCGGCTGCCCCTCGCGCCGCTGTGCCGGCCGGATCGTGCAGGCTCGACGGCCAGCGTTGCCAGCCCGGGCCCCGCTCCTCGCTGAGCGCGGCGAAGAGGCCCCAGCGTCGAAGCCCGTCGCCATGCGCGGCCTCGAAGGCGACGAACGCGGGGTCCTGCCGCGCCGCCTCCGCGTCGTGCCAGATGCGGTCGAGCGCGCGAAGCTTCAATGCCTGGACGTCCCCGCGCCGGATTGACCGCTGCGCGTTGAGCTTCCGCGCCGCACGGGCCATCGGCGCCAACTGATGCGCCAGCCGGTCGTAGCCCGGAACCCGCTCGACGGCGAGATGGATCGGGTCCCTGAAACGCCGTGAGCTGGGGTAGTAGGGGCTCGGCTCTGGCGCGGGCGCGGGGTTCGCGGCTCCCAGCGGGCTCAGCAGCAGCGCACCTGCTCCCCGACGGGCAGACCACTCGGCCAGCCGGCGGAGGTCGTCCAGGTCACCGATGCCCCAGCTCCGGGCCGAGCGCAGCGCGTACAGCTGCACCGCCCATCCCCACGAACGGATGCCGTCGGGCAGGGGGCAGCGCGGTGGGGCGACGAGCAGCAGGCACTCCTCCGCGTCTCGTCGCAGTCGGTGGTACCCATATGGGATATCACGCGGAAGCCTCGCCACGTGGCCGAGCTGCGTGCCGTCCTCCAGCGTGAGCTCGCCCGGTTGGACCGCTGCTCCCCGAGCCGCGATCTCGACCGACCGCGCAGCACGCTCCAGCTCCCGCTGATCGGCGCCGATGGCCGCCTGGACCGAACGTCGGGCCCGCTCCGTGGTGACCTGGCGCCGGCCCCAGGCGTCGATCCAGACCGCCTCGACCGGAGCGGGACCGGTCATCCGGCGCGTGGCAGGCGGAAGAGAGCGGCGGAACGGGCGATCATCGGGTACTCCGTCCCGCCGTCGTGCGCGGGTTCTTCGCCCGCCGTCGGTGCGTCGGACGTGCGGGTGTCGAGCAGCAGGCGCCACGCTCCGTGTGACGACGGCGGCAGCCTGAAGGCAATGTCCCCGTCGTTCGCGTTGAGCAGCAGGAGCAGCGTGTCGTCGGTGACTCGCTCGCCGCGCGGCCCGCGCTCGTCGATCGCGTCGCCGGCCAGGCGCAGGCCGATCGCGCGCACGCCCTCGGCCCGCCATTGTTCGTCGCTCATCTCGTCGCCGCCTGGCCCGAACCAGGTCAGGTCCTTGACCCGCGAACCGCGGATGCGGCGGCCCTGGAAGAAGCGCCGCCGGCGCAGCACCGGATGGGCGCGGAAGATCTTGATCAGGCCGCGGGTGAATTCGAGCAGCTGCCGGTTGTCATCGGTCAGTTCCCAGTCGAACCAACTGATTGGGTTGTCCTGGGCGTAGGCGTTGTTGTTGCCACCCTGGCTGCGCCCGATCTCGTCGCCGCCGAGCAGCATCGGCACGCCCTGGCTGAGCAGCAGCGTGGCCAGGAAGTTGCGACGCTGCCTGGCGCGCAGGGCGAGCACCTCCTGATCGTCGGTCGGACCTTCCACGCCGAAGTTCATCGACTCGTTGTTGTCGTCCCCGTCGCGGTTCTCCTCGCCGTTCGCCTCGTTGTGCTTGCGCTCGTAGCTCACGAGGTCAGAGAGAGGGAACCCGTCGTGCGCCGTCACGAAGTTGATGCTGGCGTGCGGCAGTCGGCCACCCTCCGCGTAGAGGTCGGACGATCCAGTGAGCCGAAACGCCAGCTCCGCGGCCTGGCCGCCCGTGCCGCGCCAGAAGCGGCGGACGGTGTCGCGATACTTGCCGTTCCACTCCGCCCAGCCAATCGGGAAGTTGCCGACCTGGTACCCGCCCGGTCCCACGTCCCAGGGCTCCGCGATCAGCTTCACCTGGCTGATCAGCGGGTCCTGGTGGACGATGTCGAAGAACGACCCGAGCTTGTCCACGTCGTGCAGCTCGCGCGCCAGCGCCGAGGCGAGGTCGAAGCGGAACCCGTCGACGTGCATCTCGACGATCCAGTACCGCAGGCTGTCCATGATCAGCTGCAGCGTCCGCGGATGGACGGCGTTCAGGGTGTTGCCGGTCCCGGTGTAATCGACATAGCGGCTGAGGTCACCCGGGTCAAGGCGGTAGTAGGCCGCGTTGTCGATGCCGCGGAAGCTGAGCGTCGGGCCGCCCTGGTCCCCCTCCGCGGTGTGGTTGTAGACCACGTCCAGGATCACCTCGATCCCCGCCCGGTGCAGCTGTCGGACCATGCTCTTGAACTCGGCCACCGGGTCGCCGGTCGCCGCGAATCGCACGTCAGGGGCGAAAAAGGCGATCGTGTTGTAGCCCCAGTAATTCGCCAGGCCGCGCTCGGCCAGGTGCCGCTCGGTGGCGTGCTGGTGCACCGGCATCAGCTCCACGGCCGTCACTCCCAGCCGTTTCAGATGGTCCACGGCGGCGTCGGATGCAAGGCCGGCGTAGGAGCCGCGCAGCGGCTGCGGGACGTCGGGATGCTGCTTGGTGAATCCCTTGACGTGGACCTCGTAGATGACGGTCTCCTCCCATGGCGTCTCGAGCCGGCGGTCGGCTCCCCAGTCGAACGCCGCATCGATGACCACGCCCTTGGGCAGGTCCGACCCGGAGTCCGTCTCGTCGCGGTCGAGGGTGCCATCCGTCCCCGGGCGATGGCCGAGCAGGCGATCCGTCCACGGAACGGGGCCATCCAGCAGGCGCGCATACGGGTCGATCAGCAGCTTGGCGGGGTTGAACCGATGGCCATGCTCCGGGCTCCACGGCCCGGCCACACGGTAGCCGTACCGCTGCCCGCGACCTGCTTCCGGCAGATAGGCGTGCCACACGTGATCGGTCCGATCCGCCATGGGCAGCCGCCGCTCGTGGCCGTCCGCGTCGAACAGGCACAGCTCCACGCCCGTCCCGTTCTCGCTGAAGAGGGCGAAGTTCACGCCCCCGCCATCCCAGCTGGCGCCCAGCGGGTACGGCGCGCCGCGCCAGGCACGAGCCGCGACCATCAGTCCGCCTGCGCGACGATGCGCTGGACCGCACCGAGCGGAAGCGGGACCCACTTCGGCCGGAAGTTGGCCTCATAGCGGATCTCATAGCAGGCCTTCTCCAGCTCGAAGGCGCGCAGCAGCCCCGGGTCCGCCTCTCCGCCGTAGGCGGCCAGCATCGCCGCGCGCGCGTCCGGCAGCCACGTGTCCGGATCGAATCCCACCTCTGTCCTCCGCACCGTGTGCGCCGCGTAGTCGAGGCTGCGCAGCATCCCGGCCACGTCGCGCAGCGGCGAGGCCGGCCGGCGCCGCTCCGCCAGCGGCCGGGCCGGCTCACCCTCGAAATCGGTGACGACGAAGCCTGCCTCGGTGGCGAGCAGCTGCCCCAGGTGGTAGTCGCCGTGGATGCGAGAGACCCACGCACCTTGCGCATCGCGCATGGCGTCAAGGGTGTCCAGCGCCTCCGACTCGACATCCGCCAGCCGCGCCCGATCCTCGCCCTCCAGGGCGGCCAGCGCCGCTTCCAGCTGCCCGGCTGCGCCACGCTGCCATGCGGCCAGCTCGTCAGGGCTAGCGGGGCGCGAGGGAAAACCGGGACGGTCCGGCTCGGACTGGAGGGCCGTATGCAGGTCTGCCGTGATGCCGCCGATCTGCGCCGCCGCGGCCAGCGCCTCGACCGGTCCTTCAGGCGGGGAGCCGAGACGCTCGAGCATCCACGCCCACGCATCGCCACGGCTCGACACCAGCGACTGCACGACCGCGGCGCCGGCGGGCTCTGCATCGTCCGCCCGGTAGACGACCGAGCCTGCGGCCAGCGGGGCATGGGTGAACCCGGCGTTGGTCAGGAACTCGGTCACCTCGATCTCCGGGTTGGTGCCGGGTTCAAGCAGGCGGTAGACCTTGAGCATGAGCCGATCACCCAGCCGGATCGACGTGTTCGACTGCTCGACGCCGAGACTCCGCTCCTCCAGCCCGTCGGCCTGCGCCCGTCCGCCGGGGAGCAGGCGGCGCAGCGCGGGGCCGGGCTCCAGGGTGAAGCGCCCGTGCCGTCCAGCAACCTCAAGCCCGCCGTCGACCATGGCGGTGACCATCGCCCGCCACATGCCCTCGCCGTCGGCCGGCTCGCGATACCCCTCCGCGCCGGGCAGTGCGGGGACCATGTAGCGCTCCTCGCCGCCATCGGCGAACGCGGCCGCCAGAATCAGGAGTACGCCGCCCTGGGGCAATGACGCCGCGTCGTGAACCGTCACCGCCCGCAGTGGGCGCGATTTGCTGCGGAACCAGCGGCGGGATGCCAACCAGGTCGCGTCGAGAGTGCCAGGGTCCGCGTCGTATGCCTGCTCACTCGGCTCCATCGGCGCCATCGGTCAGCTCGAACCAGTAGAAAGCATGCGGGCCGAACGTCAGCAGGTACGGAAGCTGCCCGACCGCCGGGAAGCGGGTGCGACCCATGATCTCGACCGGGACCCGGCCGGCGTAGCGGCCCAGGTCCAGCTCCGCGTACTGGCTGAAGCGCGAGAGGTTCGCGACGCACAGCACGGTCACGCCCTCGTGCTCGCGCAGGTAGGCGAGCACGTGCCGGTTGTCCGGGTGCAGGAAATGCAGGCTGCCGCGGCCGAACACGGGGTAGCGGCGCCGCATGCTGATGATCCGCCGCGTGAAGTGCAGCAGCGAGCCGGGGATCCGTTCCTGCGCCTCCACGTTGACGGCCTGGTAGCCGTAGACCGGATCCATGATCACCGGCGAGTAGAGCGCCGCCGCATCCGCCCGCGAAAAGCCGGCGTTGCGGTCCGGCGTCCACTGCATTGGCGTGCGCACACCGTTTCGGTCACCGAGATAGACGTTGTCGCCCATGCCGATCTCATCGCCGTAGTAGATGACCGGCGTGCCCGGCATCGACAGCAGCAGCGCGTTGAGGAGCTCGATCCGGCGTCGGCTGTTATCGACGAGTGGCGCAAGGCGGCGGCGGATGCCCAGGTTGATCCGCGCCCGACGGTCAGCGGCGTACTCGGCCCACATGTAGTCGCGCTCTTCGTCGGTCACCATCTCGAGGGTCAGCTCGTCGTGGTTGCGCAGGAAGAGCGCCCACTGGCACTCGTCCGGAATCGGAGGAGTGCTCTCCATGATCTCGACGATCGGCGTCCGATCTTCCTTGCGCAGCGCGATCCAGATGCGCGGCATGAGCGGGAAGTGGAACGCCATGTGGCACTCGTCGCCGTCGCCGAAATAGGGACGCACGTCGGGCGGCCACTGGTTCGCCTCCGCCAGCAGCATCCGGTTGCGGTGCCGCTTGTCGAGGGCGGCCCGCAGGCGCTTCAGCACGCCGTGCGTCTCGGGCAGGTTCTCGCTGCTGGTCCCCTCGCGCTCCACCAGGTACGGCACCGCATCCAGGCGCAGGCCGTCCACTCCCAAATCAAGCCAGAAGCGCATCACCCGGATGATGGCCCGCACCACCGCCGGGTTGTCGTAGTTCAGGTCCGGTTGATGGCTGAAGAACCGATGCCAGTAATACTGCTGGGAGCCCTGGTCCCAGGCCCAGTTGCTGGTCTCGGTATCGGTGAAGATGATCCGCGCCGCGGCATACCGCTCCGGGTCGTCCGACCAGACGTACCAATCGCGCTTCGCCGCGTCGCGTGACGCGCGCGACTCGCCGAACCACGGGTGCAGATCGCTGGTGTGGTTGACCACCAGCTCGGTGATGACCCGCAGGCCGCGCTTGTGCGCCTCGCGGACAAAGGTCCGGAAGTCGCGTCGTGTGCCGTAGTCGGGGTGGATGTTCGTGTAGTCGGCGATGTCGTAGCCGTCATCCCGCAGCGGCGAGGGATAGAACGGCAGCAGCCAGATGGCGGTCACGCCCAGGCTGGCGATGTAGTCCAGCCGGCTGGTCAGGCCCGCGAAGTCCCCGAAGCCATCGCCCGACGAGTCCTGGTAGGCCTTGACGTGCAGCTGGTAGACGATTGCGTCCTTGTACCAGTGCGGGTCATCCGCCAGCGCGGAGACCTTCCTCGGCGCGAGCTCCGGATGCTCCTCCGCCTCCACGGCGTGGAGCTCCTTGAGTCGCTCGTTGGTCGGCACGACGACCGCCGGCCTCGACTGGCTGCTCACCACGAGAGGGTAGTCTGATCCGCCGTCACGAAATCGGGCGGACGGTGAAGATCCGGAATGGCTCGCGCGCCGGGTCGAGCTCGAACGGGATGTCGGCGCCGCGCTCGCGCCGCACCTTGCCGGTCATCAGGTCGACCAGCTCGTAGGGTTCCTCCCAGCCGATCCCGACCGCCGGCAGGTCCGGGTGCAGTATCGCGCGCTCAGCGGTGGTCGGGTCGCAGTTCACCGCCACGTAAACAGGCTCGCGCCAACGATACGGGAACCCGGTCAACGGGTCGACCTTCCCGAAGGGGAGGGCCTTGCGATAGAAGAGGGTCCGCTCGCCGGTCGCGTACTGGAAGCGCAGGTTGTCGGCGAGCTGCAGGGACCGCCACTCGCGTCGCAGCCGGTTGAGCGACGCCAGCAGCGGCTTGATGTTGCCGGGGGCATCCCAGTCGCGGGCGCGAATCTCGTACTTCTCGCTGTCGAGGTACTCCTCGCGATCGCCGAGCCTGGCGTTCTCGCACAGCTCCCAGCCGGAGTAGATGCCGTAGCTGCTCCCCAGGGTCGCCGCCAGCACGGTGCGGATGACGAAGGCGGGCCGGCCATGATCGAGGTGGTGCGGATTGATGTCCGGCGTGTTCGTGAACAGGTTGCCGCGGAAGTAGTCGCGCATCTGGGTCTGGGTCAGCTCGGTGAAGTAGTCGCGCAGCTCGTCGCGCGACTCGCGCCAGGTGAAATAGGTATAGCTCTGGGTGAAGCCGATCTTCGCCAGCTGCTGCATCATCTTCGGGCGGGTGAAGGCCTCCGACAAGAAGATGACGTCGGGATGCCGCGCCTGGATGTCGGCGATCAGCCAGCGCCAGAACGGGATCGGCTTGGTGTGCGGGTTGTCGACCCGGAAGATGCGAACGCCGCGCTCGACCCAGACCATGAAGACGTCCCGCCATGCCTGCCACAGGGCGGATCGCTGCTCGGGATCTTCGTTGCCGAACTCGATCGGGTAGATGTCCTGGTATTTCTTCGGCGGGTTCTCGGCGTACTTGATGCTCCCATCGGGGGCGTGCCGAAACCACTCCGGATGCGCGCGCACCCACGGATGGTCTGGCGAGGCCTGGATGGCGATGTCGAGCGCCAGCTCCATGCCCTGCGCCTCGACCGCCTCGCGAAACCTGGCGAGGCCCTCCACGCCACCCAGTTCGGGGGCCACCGCGTCATGTCCGCCTTCAGCTGAGCCGATGGCATACGGGCTGCCCGGGTCGCCGGCCTTCGCCTTCAGCGCGTTGTTGGCGCCCTTGCGATTGGCCCTGCCGATGGGATGGATCGGCGGCAGGTAGACGACATCGAAGCCCAGCCTGGCGATCTCGGGGAGGCGCCAGGTGGCCTGGTCAAAGGTCGTGGCCGTGGGTGAGGCTGGGTCACGCCCCTGCGAACGCGGAAAGAGCTCGTACCAGGCCCCGAACCTTGCGCGTTCCCGATCCACCATCAGCGGCAGCTCGTTGGAGCGCGTCGCAGCGGAGCGGTCCGGGTGACGGCGCACCGCCATCCACAGGTCGTCGCCGGTCACGGCCGCCGCGCGGCCCGCAGCGCTGCGAGCCCGCCGCATGACCGCCAGGGCTTCGCCGATGAGCGCCGCATCCACCTGACCGGCGCGTCCCGACTCCGCCCGGGCGCGGGCATCCTCGAGCAGCTGGCGCGCTTCATCCAGCTCGACGGCGTAGTCCACCTCGCCCTCGACCTTCTTGAGCAGCGCTGCGCGCAGGCT
>DASSCW010000229.1:0-11221 GCA_035697465.1 Candidatus Limnocylindria bacterium
GGAGCTGCGCGGACCGCAGCCGGCGCTCGACGAGATCGAGCCGCTGGCCGGTAGGCTGGCCGGCTACCACCTGTTCCACGCCGCCAGGGCTGAGCTGCTGCGCCGGCTGGGGAGGGAGGACGAGGCGCGGCGCGCGAACGAGGTCGCGCTCGGGCTTACCGAGAATCCGGCCGAGCAGCGACTGCTTCGTGATCGCATCGAGGGCGGCCCGCCGTAACAGCCGGCACGCCCGCGGCGTTTCAGGAAGGCCCGGAGCCGCCCTCCGGGCGCCATCACCCAGACAGGAGCCCCGCCACGTGACCACCGTCGCCCTTCGCCGCCCCCTAACCTGGCTCCCGGCCCTCGCGGCGCTGGTGCTGGTGATATCGGCCTGCACGGCCAGCAGCTCGCCCTCCGCATCGGCTTCGCCATCCGCGGTGGCAAGCGAGACAACGGCTGGGTCCGCGTCGGCGGAGACATCGCCAAGCGAGGGGCCCAGCGCCGAGTCAACGGATGATCTTGGCGAGTTCGGCTGCAGCTTCCCAGTGACCGGCGTCGGGACCGTCGCGCGCGCCCAGATCACCGACGTGCGCGTCGGCACCCATGCCGGCTACGACCGGGTCGTGTTCGAGTTCGATGAGGGCATCCCGGAGTTCAACCTGGAAGAGGCGACGCCTCCCCTGCTGGCTGACGGCAGCGGCATGGAGATCGAGGTAGAGGGAAGCGCCTTCTGGCGGCTGGTGATGCACGGTGGGACAACTGTCTCGCCGGAGGGCGAACCGACGTACCCCGGCCCGTTCGACTTCACGCCGGACTTCCCGACGCTGGTCCAGCTCATCTCCGGCGGCGACTTCGAGGCGGTGAGCACCTGGTACTTCGGCCTCGAAGACACCTCCTGCGTTCGTGTCCTGACGCTCACCGCTCCGTCCCGGCTAGTGATCGACATTCAGCACTGATGGCGACTGTCGCCGTTCCCGCCGAGCAGCGCCGAACCGGCATCAGGGCGGTTCGCCGAGCGGGGGCCATTGGCCTGGCCGCCGCAGGCTTCGGCGTCCTCTTCCAGCTGCTCTTCTACGACACCGGCCTCGGCATCAACTTCCCGCTGGCGATCACGAGTCTGCTGGGGATCGCCTGGTTCGTGCCAGAGCGACCGACGCGCTGGCCCGCAACGGCGGATCTGTGGCTGCCCGCCGCCGCCATCGTGCTGGCGGCCTTCGTGGCGGTGCGGGGTGACGGCACGCTCGTTGCCCTTGACGTCCTCGGCAGCCTCACGCTGACCTTCCTTTCGATCGCCAGCTTCGGCGGAATGCCCGTCGTGCTACGTCCTTTCGTGGCGATCTTCTTGCTTGGCCTGCGGGTGGTCGCGGCGGCCGTGGGGCAGGCGGTGCACGTTCTGGAGGGGATTCGCCGCGCCATGCCGTTCCACCGCGTGCGCGCCGACCTCGCGCCCATGTCCGGCGTGCTGCGAGGACTGCTGCTGGCCCTGCCGCTGCTCCTCCTGTTCGTCGCCCTGTTCGCGTCGGCCGACGCGGTCTTCGACCAGCTGTTGCGCGAGACGTTCGACCTTGATCTCGACCTCGGCTCGCTGCCGGGACGCCTGACCGTCGGCCTGGCGGCGGCGTGGGCAGCGGCCGGCATGCTGGCCTTCGCGAGCAGGGGCCGGGAGCGCGACCGGCGCGCCGAGAATTCCCGCACATCAGTCGCAAGGCTCGGTAGCACGGAGGCCACCACGCTGCTGGTGACGCTCGACCTGCTGTTCGCGATCTTCGTCGCGCTGCAGGCCGCCTACCTGTTCGGTGGCTCGGACACCCTGGAGGCGGGCGGCCTCACCTACGCCGAGTACGCCCGAAGAGGCTTCTTCGAGCTTCTGGCGGTCGCGATCGTGGTGGGCGCTCTCGTCCTGGCGCTGGAGGCCTTCGTCAACCGGCGGACCCGGGCCTACCTAGTCGCCATCCTCGCTCTCGTCGGGCTGACGCTCGTCGTGCTCGGTTCGGCCTTCCTCCGGCTGCGCCTCTATCTCGACGCCTACGGGTGGACGGAACTGCGCTTCTACGTGATGGCTGCCATCGGCTGGCTGGCGATCGGCGCCGCTGGCGCCGCGGTCTGCATCGCGATGAACAGGACGCGATGGCTGCCGCATGGCCTGGTGATGCTCTCCGTCGCATTCGGGCTGGCCTTCAACATCATCGGCCCGGTGCGCCTCATCGCCGAGCAGAACATCGCGCGGGTCGCCGACGGAACGTTGCCGGCGAATGCGTACGACGGCGTCGACCTTGCCTACCTGGGAACCCTTGGCGATGACGCACTGGCGGTGCTCGCCGAGCATTACCCGGACGGCCTTCCGGAAAGCGCACGTCCGGCCGCGTTTTCATCACTCGAGTTCCGCGGGATGTTGCTCGCCCACGAGGAATCGGCGGACGACTGGCAGGCGTGGAACCTGTCGCGCGAGCGAATCAGGGAGCTGCTGTCGCGCGAGGGCCTGCTCCGCTAGCATCGGTCCATCCCACATCCGCATCGCGGGAGTAGTTGATGGCCGACCGACCGATGCCGCCCTCGGGGGCGCTCGACACCACGAAGTCATATCGGGCCCGATTCAAGACGGAGCGCGGCGAGATCGTCGTCGACCTGCACGCAACCCAGGCGCCGTTCACGGTCGAGAACTTCGTGAACCTCGCCCGCAGCGGCTTCTACGATGGCACCACCTTCCACCGCGTGATCCCCGGCTTCATGGCCCAGGGCGGCGACCCCGAGGGGACCGGGCGCGGCGGACCTGGCTACCAGTTCAAGGACGAGTTCAGTCCCGAGCTGCGCCATGACGGCCCGGGAGTGCTCTCCATGGCCAACGCCGGGCCTGGCACGAACGGCAGCCAGTTCTTCATCACGTTCGACGCCACGCCCCACCTGGATGGCCGCCACTCGGTCTTCGGACGCGTGAGCGAGGGCCTGGACGTGCTGCGGTCCATCCGCGAGCGGGATCCGGGGCGGGATCCGAACCCCGGCGATCGGATCGACACGATCGAAATCGAGGAGACCTGAGCATCCCTCGATGAGCGTGCACCTCCGGCTGGAGGATATCTCTCACCTGCCCCAGCCTGGCACCGATGTGCCGGCCGCAATTCGTTTCGCGCCGGGTGGCGAGGCTCTGACCTACCTGCAGAGCACCGATGGCAGCCTGGTGCGCTCGCTGTGGTGGCATGACCTGCGCTCGGGCGAGCGGCGCGTCATCGCTGGTCCGATTCCCGGCACCGAGCGGGAAGACGCGATTGGGCACGAGGAGCGCCTGCGGCGTGAGCGCACGCGCACCAGCGAGCTCGGCGTCACCGAATTCGCCTGGGCGGCGTACGCCGCCAAGCCAACGCTGGCCGTTCCGGTGGGCGGCCGCGTCCTCGCCGGCACGGGCCCGGATGCCCGAGCGGCAGTCGACGGGCTTGCTCCGCTGGAGGGGGTTGAAGCGGTCTCCTGCGCCGTCCTGGCGCCCGACGGGCTCCGCGTCGCCTTCGTCCGCGATGGCGACCTGTGGGTGACCGACCTGGAGGGCGCTGTTCCCCTGCGCCTGACACACGATGCGGAGCCTGGCGTCTTCAACGGCCTGGCCGAGTTCATCGCGGCCGAGGAGCTGGGGCGCTACGAGGGCCTGTGGTGGAGCCTCGACGGTAGCCACATCGCGTTCGCCCACGTCGATGAGCGTGGTGTCCCACCGTTCGTGATTACGCACGTGGGCTCGGATCCGCCCACTCACGAGGAGCACAGGTATCCATTCGCCGGCGGGCCGAATGCGCAGGTCACCCTGCGGGTGATCGCGTCAACCGGCGGTCCGTCCACGGCGGTGGAGCTCGGCATGGCCCCCGACGACTACCTGGCTCGGGTCGTCGCCGAGCCGTCGGGTGGCTGGCTGGTGGCCGTCTTGCCGCGGGCACAGCGCTCGCTACGCTGGCTGCGCGTCACGCAGGACGGAGAGGCAAGCGAGCTGTGGACCGAAACCAGCGAACCGTGGCTCAACCTCGATGTCCACACCCGGGTCCTGACCAACGGCGACATCCTGCGGACCACCGAGCGCACGGGCTACCGGCACCTGGAGCTGCGACAACCGGACGGCACGTTTGCACGGCAGCTGACCGCCGGCGAATGGGTCGTGACGGACGTTGACCACGTCGACGAAGCGCGCCGCGAGGTCCTGTTCGTCGGCACCGCCGAGGGAGCCACCGAGCGCCACCTGTACGCCGTTTCGCTGGACGCGTCGCAGCCGGAGTCCAGCCCGCAACGGCTGACCGACGAGGCGGGCTGGCACGAGGTCTCGGTCAGCATCGACGGCGTCCGATGGACAGATACCTGCTCGACGCTCGAGCACGCTCCTTCTGTGACCGTGCGGCATCGTGACGACCGCGCGCCGTTCGCCATTCACGATGCCACGCTCACCGCGGCGTCGCTGGGACGCCGGCCGCCGGAACTGCTCACCCTGGTTGCCGCCGATGGGTCCACGCCGCTCGACGCGACCATCTACCGGCCGGAGTCGCCGGCAGGCTCACCCCCGCCGTGCGTGGTCTGGGTCTACGGCGGACCGCATGCCCAGTTCGTGAAACGCGCCTGGGAGGCGACGCTGTCGCCCCTGCGCCAGTACCTGGCGCAGACCGGCGTGGCCGTGGTGGTCGGCGACCACCGCGGCTCCGCGAATCGCGGCCTCGGCTTCGAGGCGCCGCTGGCGAGGCATTTCGGCGGCGTAGAGGTCGCCGATCAGGCCGCGGCAATGCGGCAGCTCGCGGAGATGGGAGAGATCGACATCTCTCGCGTGGCCATCACTGGCGGGAGCTACGGCGGGAAGATGACGTTGCGGTGCGTGATCGCTGAGCCGTCGATCTTCCGCGCCGGTGTGGCAGTCGCGCCGGTCACGGATCAGGCCGGTTACGACACGGCCTATGCCGAACGCTACCTCGGTCGGCCACAGGATGACCCCGCGGCCTACGAGCGCAGCTCGATCCTGCCGCAGGCGGCTGACCTGTCCGGTTCGGTGCTCCTGATTCACGGGGCACTCGATGAGAACGTGCACCTGCGCCACTCGATCCGCCTCGTGGCCGCGCTGCAGGCGCTCGACCGTGACATCGAGCTCGTGATCCTGCCAGAGGACCGCCACCGGGTGCGGACGGCCGCCGGGCTGCGCACGCGCGATCGGCGCACGGTCGCCCACCTCCTGACCGAGCTGGGGGTGCCGCTGCCGGATGAGGTCGCCGCGGGCGGAACCGAAGCGACTGCCCGGGTGTAGGAATCGCACACGCCACAGCGGAGCAAACAAGGCCATGCGATCCCGTGCCACCGCCGCCGTCAGCGCCACCGCGCTGACGCTGCTCCTTGCCTCCACCGCCTTTGCCGGCGGCTGGGCCAACGCCATCATGGACGCGCCACCGGACGATCCTGGCGGTCCGAACCAGCCGATCACCATCGGCTTCACCCTGTTGCAGCACGGCGTCACGCCGGTCGACTGGGGTCCTACCCAGATCGTGCTGACCAACGGCGCGACCGGTGAAACGGTCACCTTCGACGCGCAGCCGCAGGGCGCCGTCGGCCACTGGGTCGCCGAGGTCAGCGTGCCGGCCGACGGGACCTGGACCTACCTCGTGCGACACGACCTCGAGATCGGAATGACCGGGTTCAGCCCGATCACCGTCGGCGGAACGGCTGCCGCAACCGGCTCGGCGTCGACCCTCGCCGTGCAGCCCGCGCTGCTGATGGTCGGCGGCTTCCTGGCTCTGCTGGTCGTGGTCGCCGCGGCGGCAAGCATCCTCGCCTACCGCCACACCAGGCTGGATCGCGCCAGCGCCTGATTCGCCCGGCGCTCGCGGGAGACGAATGGCCCGCCCCGGATTCACCCTCCAGGGCGGGCCCCGTCACGCCTGCCGGCTGCCGCGGGGAGCGCCGTCGCCGGCGAGGCGGTCTCAGGCGGCCACTGCCTCGTACAGCAGGCCGTAGGTGGTTGCCGGGTCCGGCGCGAAGGCCATTCGCGTTGCGCAGCCCGAGCACACGAGCTCGTCCTGCGATTCATCGACCAGGAAGTCGGCGTCTTCGTTGCACCAGGGGCAGCTGAGCTGAATGTTCATGTGCCGCAGCCTGAGCGTGCGGCGTGACACCTAGCCTGTCGCGTTGCCTGGCGCAGGGTCCGGGGCGCGCAGGAGCCCGACGCATATCGGGCTACTTGCGTAATTGCGCAATCAGTGAGAAGATTCGTACCGATGGAAGCCGTGATCGCCCCCGATGCGCTGCGGGATCGCAGCGCCGCCGTCGCCAAAGCCTTGGCCGATGCCAAGCGCCTATGCGTGGTGGAGCGGCTCGCCGATGGCGAGCGATCGGTCAGCGACCTGTCCCGCGACGTGGGCTGCCAGGTGCCGAACATGAGCCAGCACCTCGCCGTGCTGCGCAGCGCCGGCATCGTGGCCAGCCGCCGCGAAGGAAACACCGTCTTCTATCGCCTCGCGGACCCGCATGTCCTCGAGGTCTACCGACTCCTGCAGCAGGTCGCCCGCTGAGCGCGACGAGAGAAAGGATCCTTCACACACCCATGTCGAACGTACGCGAAGCGACCGACGCCAACTTCGAGCAGATGGTCATCAACTCCGAGAAGCCGGTGATCGTCGACTTCTGGGCCGCCTGGTGCGGACCCTGTCGGCTGGTCGCCCCGGAGATTGACAAGCTGGCCGAGAAGTACGCCGGCAGCGTCGAGGTCATGAAGCTCGACGTGGACGCGAACCCGCACACCGCCATGCACTACGGGATCATGAGCATCCCCACCGTGGCCTTCTTCGCCCCGGGCCAGCCCCCGCGAGCGGCCGTCGGATTCCGTCCGGCGGAACAGCTCGAAGTGGCCTTCGGCCTGGACAGCTACACGCAGGCACAGTCCGCTGGGGACGCAGCCAGCGCCTGACCAACCCGCGACGCGACCACGCCCGTTCCCTCCAGGGAGCGGGCGTTTCGCTGTCCGGCATACTGCGCGGGATGCGTCGACCAATGGGCCGACGGGCGAGCCGGCTCGCTCACCTGGGCCTGCTGCTGATCCCGGGCTTGCTCCTCACGGCGGTCCCGTCGCCCACCGCGGCCGCCGACGGAGGACTGGTGGTCCTGGCCCAGACCCGATACGTGGTCCAGCCGGCGGCGCACCGCGTCCACGTGACGGTCGAGGCGGTCGCCACGTCGTTCGAACCGGACACGTCCGAGGGACAGGTCTACTACTCGGGCATCACCTTCGCCGTCCAGCCGGGCGCCACCAACGTCGCCGCCTTCTCCGGCGGCCAGCAGATTGGCGCGCGGATCATCGAACAGACCGATGACTTCACCAGCATCGAGGTGACATTCGGGCGGGGCGTCTTCTTCCGGCAGAGCTACGCCTACGTCGTCTCGTTCGACCTGGTCGATCCCGGCGGTGAAGGCACCCGCGACCTGCGCATCGGCGAGAGCCTGGCGGCCTTCCCGATCTGGGCCTTTGGCACGTCCGACGAGCCGGGCAGCAGCGTGCGCGTGGAGCTGCCGGGCGGCTATACGCCGGATCTGCAGGGCAGCGAGATGAGCGTCGCCGCGCTTCCCGACGGCGGCACCGTGCTGGGTGCCGAACCGGCGGACCCGTTTGACTTCTTCGCGTACCTGTCCGCCGATCGCCCCGGCGCGTTCACCAACCGCAGCATCACCGTGGACGTGCACGGCACGCCGGCCGATGTGCTCATCCGCGCCTGGCAGGACGACCCCGAGTGGGGGAAGCGGGTCACGCGGCTCATCCGGCGCGGCCTGCCCGCGCTGCAGGACCTCATCGGCGTTGACTACCCGGGCGCGGGGCGCCTGAGCGTCGAGGAGGCAGCCACCTCGCGCCTGGGCGAGTACGCGGGCATCTACAACACGGTGACCGGCGTGATCCGCGTCCGCTACGACGCCGATGCGTTCGTCACCATGCACGAGGCTGCGCACATCTGGTTCAACGGCTCGTTCTTCGCCGATCGCTGGATCAACGAGGCGTGGGCCGAGTACTACGGCGTGGCGGCCGGGCGCGCCATCGGCGCCAACGGAGCGACCATCGACCTGACCGATGAGCTGCTGGCCGTCCGCATCCCGCTCAACGACTGGGGCGCCATCGGGGTCGAGTCGCTGGAGGTCGAAGACTTCGGCTACGCGGCGACCTACTCGCTGGCACAGCGCATCGCCGAGCGAGCCGAGGTCGAGGGCCTGCAGCTCGTCTGGCAGGCCGCCGATGCCGGCGAGAAGGCTTACCAGCCGATCCAGGACGGGGCGGAGCCCGACATCGGCGTGCCCTTCGGGCTCGAGGACTGGAAGCGGCTGCTCGACCTGCTCGAAGAGCGGACCGATGCCGAGTACGCCGACCTCTGGCGCGAGTGGGTCGTCAACGACGAGCAGCAGCCGCTCATCGCGGAGCGCCAATCCGCAAGGCACCTGTACGACGAGGTCGTCGCCGAGGCAGGGACGTGGGAGCTGCCTGAATCGATCCGGACCGACATGGCCGCGTGGGAGTTCGAGACCGCTAACGAGGCGCTGACCGCCGCCACCGAAGTCCTCGACGATCGCGACGCGATCGAGGCGGCCACCGCGGAACTGCGGCTGACCGCTCCCGACACGCTGCGCGAGGCGTTCGAAGGCGATGCCGGCCTCGCCGCCGCCGACGATGAGGCGGACGCCCAGCTCGCCACCCTGGAGCTGCTCGCTGTTGGCGATGAGACGCTGACGGACGAACCGGCGCTTCTCGAATCCATCGGGCTGATCGGCAACGACCCGGCGGCCGAGCTGGAGCAGGCGCGATCGTCATTCGAAGACGGCGAGCTGGCGGAGGCGGAGCAGGCGGCCGCACGGGCCATCGACTCGCGCGAGGCCGCGGCAGACGCGGGACGCGTCCGGGTGCTGACGGCCGGCGCGGGCGTGCTCATCCTTGACGGCGCAGCGATGGCCTATCTCTTCGCTCGTCGCCGGCGCTCGTCGGCGGTCGCCGCATGAACCGATCCGTCACCGCCGTCCTGTTCGGCACCTTCACGCTGCGCTTCAGCACCGGGCTGACCGGCGGCCTGCTGGTCTACTACCTCGCCGACCTGCCCGCCTTCGGCGGCGTCAGCGTCGACAGCACCACGGTCGGCGTCCTGACTGCCGCCTACTACGTCGCCGAACTCGCCCTCTCGCCGCTGTTCGGGTACCTGTCCGATCGCTTCGGGGCGCATCGGATCATGCAGGTCGGTCCGATCTTCGGCCTGGTGGCGGTGCTGCTGACCGCCTTCGTGGTCGACCTCTGGATCCTGGGCGGCACGCGGCTGCTCGAGGGCGGGGCGGCGGCCGCGTCGATCCCCTCCATCCTCGGGTACATCGCGCTGGCCACGACGGGCGATCAGTCGGTCCGCGGCAAGGCCGTGGCCCGTTTCGAGGCCGCGACGCTGCTGGGCATCGGCCTTGGCATCGTGGGAGCTGGGCCGATCTTCGATGCCATCGGACGCGGCGGCTTCCTGGTGAATGGCGCCATCTACGTCCTCTCGTTCGCCATCTACCGCTGGGGCGTGCTCGAGCTGCACCATGAGGCGACCGAGGAAGAGCGTCTGGCGGGCACGCACGTCGAGCGGCCGCGCGCGCTCGACCTGAGCCGGTATCGGGCGATCCTCTCCTCGCCCCGGGTCTGGCTGCTCGCCCCCACCTGGATCGCGCTGAACGCGGTGCTGGGGTCGTGGACGACCCAGTCCGTCTTCCAGCTGGTCAGAGAGCCACCCGCGGGCTTCGCGAACCAGATGCTGATGCAGGGCTTCAGCCCAACCGGCGTCAGCATCGGCTTCGGTGCCATCGGCCTCATCTTCATGGCGGGGCTCTGGTACTGGGGCAATCGGTTCCGGGACATGCGCAGGACGAGCATCATCGCCATCGGCGTGGTAGGCGCCCTCTTCATGCTGGCGGCTGTCTTCGGCCTGAACCACTCGGAGGGCCTGGGGCTGCCGGTGCAGCTGGTGCTGGGCGCCATCGGCGCCGGCGGCCTCTTCGTGATGGCCGGCGCGACACCCGCCGCCGTAGGGCTGCTGGCGGACATCAGCGAGAGCCACCCGGCCGATCGCGGGGCGATCATGGGGCTTTACTCTGTCTTCCTTGGCATCGGCCAGATCGTCGGCGCGCTGCTGAGCGGCCCGGCGGGCGACTGGGCGGGCATCGACGGCCTGCTCGGGGCGAGCGCGTTGCTCATCGTCATCGCCATGTTGCCTGTGCAGCGGCTGCGCGCCTCGGAGCATCTGGTCGGCCGCTGAAGGGCGGCGCTCCCGCTATCCTTCACGCCCCATGCGACTCTCACACCTCTTTTTCGCCAGCCTGCGCGACGATCCGGCCGAGGCCGAGATGGTCAGCCACAAGCTGCTGGTGCGGGCCGGCTACGTGCGCCAGCTGGGCGCCGGAATCTACACGCTCCTGCCGCTCGGTCTTCGAGTGCAGCGCCACATCGAGCAGGTGATTCGCGAGGAGATCGACGCCATCGGCGGGCAGGAGATGGAGATGCCGGTGGTGCATCCCGCCGACCTGTGGAAGGAGTCGGGGCGCTACCAGAAGATCGGCCCCGAGCTGGTCCGCTTCAAGGACCGCGGTGGGCGGGAGATGGTGCTGGCCATGACCCACGAAGAGGTGGTGGCTGACCTCCTCCGCGACCTGGTGAAGAGCTACCGCCAGCTGCCGGCCGTGGTCTACCACTTCCAGACGAAGTTCCGCGACGAGCCACGCGCCCGGGGCGGCCTCATCCGCGTCCGCGAGTTCGTGATGAAGGACTCCTACTCGCTCGACGCCGATGAGGAAGGGCTGCACGCGGCCTACCAGGCGCATCACGCCGCCTATGTCCGGATCTTCGAACGGCTCGGCCTCTCGACGGTGTCGGTCGGCGCGGACGTCGGGATCATGGGCGGCAGCCTGGCGCACGAGTTCATGGTCCTCAACGAGCACGGCGAGGACACGCTGGTGGTGTGCGACGCCTGCAACTACGCCGACAACCAGCAGATCGCCCAGGTGCGGAAGCCTGAGCCTCCGACGGAGGAGCCGATGCCGGCAGAGGAGGTGGCCACGCCAGGAACCGACACCATCGCGTCCCTGGCGGCTCTCCTGGGAGTCGGGACGGATCGGACCGCCAAGGCGACCTTCTTCGTCGCCGGCGATGGGCGGCTGCTGACCGCGATCGTGCGAGGCGATTTCGACGTCAACGAGACGAAGCTGGTGAACGCGGTGAAGGCCGTCGGCGGCCTGCGGCCGGCGACCG
>DASSCW010000230.1:0-2830 GCA_035697465.1 Candidatus Limnocylindria bacterium
GAACGTGGGCCTCTCCGTCCTTCGTAGCGCGCCCGTCTATTGGGCCGACATACATCGCCGAATGCGACCACGTGGACTGGGTGAGGTATTTAATCACGCTCGCGATGCGGGTGTTACCTTCGATGAGAAGCACATCGCCCGGGTGACTCGTGAGCATCCGGTGAGGGCCGCCTTGCGGCGTGGTGTTCTTCGCGCTGAGAACAGTGCGTATGGACAGTCATACGCACAGTGCCTTCGGGCGGCTTGAGGTCGTCGAGACGGGCCGGCGCCGGCGCTGGTCTGAGGACGAGAAGGCCAGGATCGTTTTGGAGAGCCTGGCCGGCCCGCGCCTCGTCTCCGCGACGGCGCGCCGCCACGGTATCTCCCGCGCCCAGCTTCTGGCTTGGCGTCGCACACTGCGCCCAGAGCGATCTGAAGCGGAACCAGTGCCGGGCTTTGTGCCGGCTGTGATCGCGCGCGAGCCGGCTCCGGTCGTGACGCCGAAGGTGGGGCGCCGTGCCAAGTTCGGTGACGATCGGATTGAGATCGTGCTGGGCCGCGTGCGGCGCCTGATCGTCGGTGCTGGCTTCGACGCGGCTGCCTTGGCCCGGGTCCTCGATGTTCTGGAGCGGCGATGATCCCGATCCCGTCGGGCGTTCGGGTTTGGCTGGCGACGGGGCACACGGATCTCCGCAAAGGGTTTGCCAGCCTGTCGCTGCAGGTTCAGGAGGTGCTTCGGCAGGATCCCTTGGGTGGCCACCTGTTCTGCTTTCGGGGCCGCCGCGGCGATCTGTTGAAGGTGATCTGGCATGACGGCCAGGGCGCCTGCCTGTTCACGAAGAGGCTGGAACGGGGCCGCTTTTTGTGGCCGAGCGCAGCCGACGGCGCGGTAACGATCTCGGCGGCCCAGCTCGGCTATCTTTTGTCGGGGATCGACTGGCGTCATCCCCAGGCAACTTGGCGTCCGACCTCGGTCGGGTGACGATCCGGGTTGCAGCCGGCGGTGGCTGTGATTCGATCGGGTGGTGACCGCCGCTTCTGAATCGCTACCCGCGGATCTTGCCAGCGCCCATGCGATGATCGTCGCCGAGCGCGCGGCCCGCATCGCGGCGGAGTCCCAGCTCACCGACGCCCGCGCCGAGCTCATCGGCGCCCGCGCCGAGGCGGCCCACGCGCAAGCGGATCTGACGAGCAGTGAAGCTCTGATCGCGCATCTGAAGCTCGCTATCGAGAAGCTGCGACGCGAGCTCTACGGCACCCGCTCGGAACGCAAGGCGCGGCTCCTGGACCAGATGGAGCTTAAGCTGGAGGAGCTCGAGGCGGCAGCGAGCGAGGACGAGCTTGCGGCGCGCGCGGCGTCGACGGAGACGGTCGCCGCGTTCGAGCGCAAGCGGCCCTCGCGCCGACCCTTTCCGGCGCATCTGCCGCGAGAGCGCGTCGTCATCGCGGCGCCGGAGGTATGCCCGTGCTGCGGATCGACCCGGATGTCTAAGCTGGGCGAGGACGTCACCGAGACGCTGGAGGTGGTTCCGCGCCGCTGGAAGGTCATCGAGACTGTGCGCGAGCGCTTCAGCTGCCGCGATTGCGAGACGATCACGCAGCCCCCTGCACCCTTCCACGTTACGCCGCGTGGCTTTGCCGGACCCAACCTGCTCGCCACAATCTTGTTCGAGAAGTTCGGACAGCATCAGCCCTTGAATCGGCAGAGCGAGCGCTATGGGCGGGAGGGCATCGACCTCAGCGTCTCGACGCTCGCCGATCAAGTCGGCGCCTGCGCGACGGCCCTGCGACCGCTGTACGGGCTGATCGAGGCTCACGTCTTGTCGGCTCAGCGCCTGCACGGCGACGACACCACGGTGCCAATCCTCGCCAAGGGCAAGACCGTGACGGGGCGCATCTGGACCTATGTCCGGGACGATCGGCCTTTTGGCAGCCGGGCGCCGCCAGCCGCCCTCTACTATGCGTCGCGCGACCGCGCCGGTGCCCATCCCGAGCGTCACCTTCACGGCTTCAGCGGCATCCTGCAGGCCGATGCCTACAGCGGCTACAACCGACTTTACGACGCCGGCCGTCCGCAGGGCGCGATCACGCCGGCATTCTGTTGGGTGCATGCACGCCGGCAGTTCTTTGAGCTCGCCGACATCGCCGCCAATCCGCGGCGGGGCAAGAACGCCGTCGTGATCTCGCCGATCGCGCTTGAGGCGGTGAGGCGCATCGACGCTCTGTTCGAGATCGAGCGCGTCATCAACGGCCGCTCCGCTGCTGAGCGTCTCGAGGTGCGCAGAGAGCAGAGCACCCGCTTAGTGGCCGACCTTGAGGTCTGGCTTCGGGACCAGCGCTCCCGCCTGTCGCGCTCGGCCTCTGTTGCCGAGCCGATCGACTACATGCTTCGACGCTGGCCGTCATTTGCCCGCTTCCTCGATGACGGACGGATTTGCCTCTCCAACAATGCGGCCGAGCGCGCCCTGAGGGGCTTTGCCCTGGGTCGCCGCTCATGGCTGTTCGCCGGCTCCGAGCGCGGCGCCGATCGAGCTGCCGCCATCGCGACCCTGATTATGACGGCCAAGCTCAACGACGTTGATCCGCAGGCCTGGCTCGCTGACGTGCTGGCCCGCATCGCCGAGCATCCGACCCAACGCCTCGAGGAGCTGCTCCCATGGCGATGGGCTGTCCTCACCAGGGTCGATCAGGCGGCTTGAACGCGGCGATCACGTCCCGTCCTTTGACTCACCGCGGCCCTCACCGGATGGATACGGTGCGACACTTGGTGAGTAGGGAGCTGCGAACGATGCCGCGACACCAAGATCTGCGTACAGTTCTGAAAGAATGTCACGGTACTGGTCCGGCGCTT
>DASSCW010000231.1:0-2325 GCA_035697465.1 Candidatus Limnocylindria bacterium
ATTGTCGACGCCTCGCGGATCGACGTGCCATCGCTCGTGATCGCCGCCGGGCGCGACGACGTCATTCATCCAACCGACTCGCGCCGCACGGCCGACCTGCTGGGCGCCGCCTACGAGTACTTCCCCTCGGCCTCGCATTTCGGACTGGTGATGGGTGAGGAGACCTGGCCGCAGGTGGCCGGCTCGGTGCTTGGCTGGCTGGAGGAGCGTCGCCACGCAATGACCGCCACGCTGGCTGCGGTGGGCGCTGCTCGCTGAACGGTCCGTTTGAGGCGGCCGGAGAGCCATTGGTATACTCGCCGCCGTCCCGGACTCGGTCCCGCGGACATCGGGCCGCATTCGTCTAGAGGCCTAGGACACCGCCCTCTCAAGGCGGAGATCACCGGTTCGAATCCGGTATGCGGTACCAATCAATCCACAATATCCAATAGGGCGAGCGCGGATCGTCATCCGAACCGATCTGCTGGCAAGCGCGAAGCGCAGGTTATCGGTCCTGCGAGCTCGTCGCAGCGAGATGGTGTTCGCGTCGAGCCGCGGCGGAAGCATGGGCACCTATACCGCGCCCTTCGACCCGAACACCGGCGGAGCCAGCGAGGACGGATCCTCCCACCATCCTTGCTGAGCAAAGGCCGCCTGAACCGATCCGGCGGCCTTCATCTCGTTGGAGTGGAGGATCGGATCCATCACTCGGCACGCCGAAGCCCTCGGAGCAATGCGCTCACGGCCGCCGGCGATGGTCCCTCGGCAACCAGCCCGGCCGCAGACTCTTCGGTCGTAAGCCACGCTTCGACCATGTCGAGATGGAGCTTCATCCTCGTGCCGAGCCAACCGTGGCCGAACCCGGCGACATAGCGCGCGACCGCGCGTGGCATCACCGCGGCAAGCGCGGCATTGCTGCGTCGAACGGCAGTCTCCTTTTCACCCGCCACCAGCAGCGTAGGGCGTGCGGCCCGAATTTCGGTCCGCGTGGCCCTCGTTCCGCGCGCGTCAGCTAGCGATTTCAAGAACGCGAGTCGGGACGCACGCTTGAACTCGGCCTGGTCGGGCTCTGGGATCCCGCCAACCGACCGACTGAGGGCGCCGATCACCGCCGAGGTATGGAGGAACGGGGCGATCGCCGCGATGAAGAGCAGGTACGGCCCGTTTCCCCACCATGGCAGGATGCCGGCACCGTCGATGATCACCCGATCCAATACTCTGGCGTGGTGGGCCAGCAGGGTGTGTGCGACGGCGCCGCCCAGCGAGATGCCAACCACATGGGCATGGCCGGCCGGGATGCGGGTCGCGATGAGGTTGGCGATGTAGTCCGCGGCATCGGCGCTCGACGTCCATTGGAGGCGGTTGCTCATCCCGCAACCAGGGAAGTCCGGGGCCAGGCAGTGGAACGCGGAAAGCCTCGCCATGTGGTCTCTCCACATCCCGCCGCTGAGTCCTGCGCCGTGGAGGAGCACGACTGCTGGTGCGCCTGGCTCCCCGGACTCCCGAACATGCCACTGGCTCATGAGTCGCCGACGTCCACAGCGCGACAACTCCGTGACGCGGCGGCCCTATCGGCCGCCCGCTTGACTCTTGTCAAGCATCGCCAACGGCCGCCACGCGCGCGTCCGATCCATCGCCGGTGGCCGAGAACCAGCCGTCCGAGCCAGGTGGGATACCGTCTCTCAGCCGCGGCGCGCACTGCTGGAGGAAGAGCTCGGCGACCAACTCGCGCCTGCTTCGTACGCCGACCTTATCGAAGATCGCCTTGAGATGGTCTTGGACCGTATAGGCCGACACATCCATGTGCTGCGCGATCTGCTCGGTCGAGCGTCCCTGCAGGACCAATCGGGTGACCTCGCGTTCACGAGCCGACAACCCGTAGGCGGCGACAATGACTGATGCCACCTCAGGCTCGCGGGCAGGGTGAAGAATCACAGCCACCCTTCCGTCCGGGTCGGCGTCCAGGAGCGAGGCGTCGATGCGCAACCACCCGCCGCTTCGCCTCGGCACCAGGGAACTGGCCAGCTCATCCGTGACGTCGCTGACGCCGGCACGCGCGCGATGCGCGACGCTGGTGACGATGAGGGGCACCGGCGTCGAAGCGGCGGTCGCATCCTCCAATTCACCAAGCCAGCGTCGCGCGCTCGGCGTGATCGACTCCAGCGAGTCGTCGGCGGCCAGCAGGATCAGGCCGGCCGCGTCGGTATCGATTTGGTGGGTAACCGCGGTCCTGAGAATGGCTCGGCGAATGCCATGAGCGAGCAAGGGACCAAGGGTGGCGATCAGGGCGGCCTCCTGTGGCTCGAACTCGCTGGTGCGGCGATGGATCGCCAGGCAACCCCACAT
>DASSCW010000232.1:0-2405 GCA_035697465.1 Candidatus Limnocylindria bacterium
TCAATCGATCGGCAGTGACCGAGTCCATGGCGACCCTAGGCCCAGCTTTCGAACTAGACACCCGCGCGGTCCTGCGTGCGCTGCGCGCCGGCTCCTTACCGGCGGGGAATGGCGTGATGCTCATCTGACTTCATCTTGTCAGCCGATCAGCGCGCCGACCAGCAGCCAGACGCCAAGGCCGCCAAGCAGCACCGCCAACACGCGTCGCACGAGCGTCGCGCGCTCCCCGCCAATCCGCCGCATCCCGAACGCGCCGATCAACACCACTCCCAGGTCGCCGGCCACGGTTCCGGCTGACATCGCGAACGCCGCCAGGACAGCGTTCGCCGTCCCGCCCAGAAGCGAGGCGTTGGCGAACACCGGCGAGGCCACCGCGGCCAGGAACAGGTAGGCACCGGGATTCAGCGCCACGGCCAACGAGCCGCGGATGAATGGCGGAAGGCCACCGCGGGCATCGGTCTCGGAGGTCTCATCCGCCCGGAAGCCATCCACCGCCAGCCATATGAGCAGCAGGCCGCCGCCGATGCGCAGGATGCGGAAGACCAGCCCGTCCGGCGGGGCCAGCGAGACGCCGAGGGCCACCAGCAGCAGCAGGGTGAGCCAGGTGGATGCCGCGCCAACGAGCGCCTGCATCCCGCGCGGCAGGCTCCGCGCCGACTCGGTCAGCAGGATGGCCTGCACCGGGCCAGGTGCGCCAGCCAGCGCGATGCCGATCCCCAGCGCGCCAAGGACCGGGGCGAGTCCCTCGAGCGTCACGCCCGAAGGCTAGCGGCTGTCGTCCTCGGGCTCGTCGCGCGGCGCACGCTGCGCGGCCGAATGCGCGACCGCGAAGGCCCGAGACTCATCCTTGTACTGCTCCAGCGCGTTGTTGAACGCCTCCAGGAACGCGTGCTTCTGGTGCGTCGAGTACTGGTCGGTCTGCGCCTCCGGCAGGTCCGAGATCTTGTCGTATGGCATGTGTACGAGCTCTGCATGACCGATGCCGTGGCAGCATGAAACGCCCAAGGACCGATGAGGCGATCACGATGCCCGATCCTCTAGGCACGGGTGCGCTCGCCGTTATGCTGGGAATCGCGCAAACACAGCAGGCACTGCCCAGGAGATATCGATGCGGTGGCTTCTCATCGGCTGGCTGGCCGCGTACCCAGTCGTCGTCGGCGTGCAGTTGCTCCTCGCCACGACCAAGGTCCCCAACCCGCACGCCGTCAGCGGCGCCATTTTCGTGGCCGGCGTGCTGCTCATCCCGTGGCTCATCGGATTGGCCATCCTCGGTTGGCTGACATGGCGATCACGGAGGGCCGGCCGGCCCCCATCGGCCCCATGATCAAGGTCAGGCGCGACAAGGAGATCTACGACACCTCCGGCGGCTGGTTCCGCGCCCGGTGGCATTTCTCCTTCGACCAGTACCGCGACCCGGAGAACGACTCGTTCGGCGCCATGCGCGTCTTCAACGACGACCGCCTCATCCCCGGCGCGGTCTGGCCACTGCACCCACACCGCGACGTGGAAGGTCTGACGTACGTGGTGGAAGGTCACTTCGGCCACCAGGACAACGTGGATGGTCCGTTCGGTCCCCTGCCGGCGGGATCGGTCCAGCGCATGACCCTGGGCTCGGGGGCGCTCCATTCGGAGCTCAACGCGTCGAAAGATGAGCCGATGCGCTTCATCCAGATCTGGATCCTGCCCGAGACCGGCGGCCTGCCGCCGGGCGTCGAGCAGCGCGTCTTTACGAAGGAGGACCGCACGGATCGGCTGCTGAAGGTGATCGGGCCGGAGGGCGGCGACATGGTGAAGGTGCACCAGGACGCATCGGTCCATGTCGCCTCGCTGGCGCCGGGGGTTGAGGTCGTGCATCCCATCGGGCCAGGCAGAGGCGTGTACGCCTACCTCATCGAGGGAGCGGCAACGTTTGCTGGTGAGGAGCTGGCCACCGGCGACGCGGTCAAGGTGACCGACGAGCGGGAGCTCGCCATCCAAGCCTCAGAACCGAGCGAGCTGATCCTGGTCGATGTGCCGATGCAGTTCGAACCAGCCGGCATCTGGCGCGGCCGGATCTAGCCGAGCAGCCGGCGATGGGTGAGCGCGTCACCTTCATCGGGACGTTCCGAATTCCCGACGGTGGGTTCGAGGCGTGGACGGCGGCCATCGCGGACATGCGCAGCTTTGTGGAGAGCCACGTGCCCGGCGTCATCTCGTTCAACGCGTATGTGAACGAGGACGGCTCTGAGGGAACGGTCGTCTACGTGCATCCGAACGCCGATTCACTCGATCAGCATCTCGCCGCGGCCGCGTCGCGGATCGAGGCCGGCAGTCAGATGGTCACCGTCCTGCGGATCGAGCTCCTGGGATCTCCCCACGCTGCGACCGTTGAGGCTCTGCGCGCGAGCGGGATGCCGGTGACCGTT
>DASSCW010000233.1:0-9464 GCA_035697465.1 Candidatus Limnocylindria bacterium
AACTGCTCGACGCCGGCCGCCTTGTCGACGAGGCGAGTCATGGGGTCGTGCAGGATCATCTGCGGGAGATGCGGTCGCTGGCTGGCGGTCCAGCACACGACCGGGAGCCGCGGGTACCGGTGCCGCACCGCCATGAATGCCGCGGCTCCCAGCTGGTCCCGAAGCCGCCAGTCAAGGATGAGCGCGCGCGGCGGGAATTCGCGCGCCGCGTTCAAGCACGCGGCTGGCGAGTCGAAGGTCACGGCGGAGACCCCGAGCTCGCCGCAGAGATCAGCCGCGAGCCTCGCCAGCATCGGCTCATCCTCGAGGATGCTGACCTCGCCCGCGCGCCTGACAGTCGCTGTGCCCACGTGCGCCCTCTCAGCATTGATCGTGCCGAGGTCGAAGCGCGTACGATCGGAACGTGATTTCGCGCCGCCAGACCCCGACGGTCGACGTCGGAGGTGTCCCGATCGGCTCGGACCATCCGATCGTGGTCCAGTCGATGACCAACACCGATACCGCCGACGCCGATGCCACCGCCATCCAGGTCGCGCAGCTGGCACATGCCGGCAGCGAGCTCGTGCGCGTGACGGTCAACAACGACGAGGCGGCCAAGGCGGTGCCCGTCATTCGCGAGAAGCTCGACAAGCTTGGCGTGGGCGTCCCGATCATCGGCGACTTCCACTACAACGGCCACCTGCTGCTCACGAAGTACCCCGCCGCGGCGGAGGCGCTGGCCAAGTACCGCATCAATCCGGGCAACGTCGGCGCCAAGCGCCGCGACGAGAACTTCCAGCGGATCGTCGAGGTGGCGATCGTGAATGGGAAGCCGGTGCGCATCGGGGTCAACTGGGGCAGCCTCGATCAGCAGCTGCTGACCGACATGATGAACGCCAATGCCGCGCTGCCTGAGCCACGTGACAGCCGCGAGGTGATGATCGAGGCGATGGTCGAGTCAGCCCTGCGCTCGGCGCGGCTGGCAGAGGAGACCGGCCTCGGTCACGACCGGATCATCATCTCCGCCAAGGTGTCCGGCGTGCAGGATCTGGTCGAGGTCTACGAGCGCCTGGCCGAGCGCGGGGACTATCCCCTGCACCTGGGCCTGACCGAGGCGGGCATGGGCAGCCGCGGCATCATCTCGTCCACCGCCGGCCTTTCGATCCTCCTGCAGCGCGGCATCGGCGACACGATCCGCGTCAGCCTCACGCCGGCGCCCGAGGGGGACCGGACCGAGGAGGTCCAGATCGCGCAGCAGGTCCTGCAGTCGATGGGCCTGCGCAGCTTCACGCCGCAGGTCAGCGCGTGCCCCGGCTGCGGGCGCACCACCTCGACCTTCTTCCAGGAGATGGCGCGCGACATCGGCGATTACCTGAAGGAGCAGATGCCTGCCTGGCGGACGTCGCACCCCGGCGTCGAGGAGCTGAAGGTGGCGGTGATGGGCTGCGTGGTCAACGGGCCGGGCGAGTCGAAGCACGCCGACATCGGCATCAGCCTGCCGGGCACGTTCGAGGAGCCGGTGGCACCCGTCTTCGTCGACGGCCAGCTGCGGACGACTCTGCGCGGCGACGACATCGTGCCGCGCTTCCTGCAGATCCTGGACGAGTACGTCGAGCAGCGGTACCCGTCCGTCGCCTAGCTCCGCCTCAGAGGCAGATGCCCGACTGGGCTGGGGGACCGATCAGCGCGCCGGGCGACAGGCTCTCCAGCTCGACCGTGCCGTCCTCGAGCACCGTCACCTGGGCGATGAGGTTCCTGTCTATCTGGTTCTCCTCCAGCGCGAGCGAGTCGATGGCGACCTGGCCGTTGACGGACATCGCCCAGTCCTCGCCCGCTGGCAGGTCGAACTCGAACACTCTGCCGCGACAGGTCTCGAGGATCTGCTCCTCACCCGGCACACCGGCGACATCGAGCGTGATCGTCGCATCGGTGGCGGTCTCGTTCACGGTGGCGGCGCGAAGCTTGAAGGTCGTCGCGCCGTTGCCGCCGCCTCCCCCACCTCCGCATGCAGCCAGGATGAGGGCGAGCGCGATGGTGGCTGCCACCAGGGCAGGACCTCGTCGCCGCGCCGACGGGATTGGGCGTGCCGTCGTCATCGGTCCTCCTTCGTCCTCCCTCGGGTGAACCGCCCAGCACCGGGCGGCGGCGGGACGACGGGCAGACTCTAACCGCTCGCTCGTCGCGTGTGCAGCCCCCAAGTTCGCGGAATCAGCCTCCCGGCATCGCAGCCAGGAACGTCCACGCGGCCGCGACGAAGGCGACCACCAGCAGCGCGATCAGGGCCAGCGGCAGGAATGCCACGCCCACGTTCTGCTGTACCTCCTGGTGCTGGGGGTCGTGATGGTCGGCGTGCATGTCATGCACCGTGTCGACCACCAGCTCCCCGCTTTCCTGTCGGGCAGGAAGGTTCTCTGTCATGCGGCTACTCCTCAGAC
Source organism: Candidatus Limnocylindria bacterium (assembly GCA_035697465.1). Taxonomy (GTDB): domain Bacteria; phylum Chloroflexota; class Limnocylindria; order QHBO01; family QHBO01; genus DASSCW01. Next base: position 2,415 of record DASSCW010000233.1, read on the forward strand.
GACGTGGCGAGGATAAGCGCCAGCTGGCGCTCGAGGTCGGCGCCGGTGAGCTGGCCGATCTGGCGGCCGCGCACGACGCCCTGCCGATCGATGAAGAACGTCTCCGGCGGCGCATGGATGCCGAAGCCTTGGGCGACCTGCTCGCCGGGATCCATGGCGGCCGGCCATCCGGCGCCCATGCGCTCCATGAAGTCACGCGCCGCCTCCGAGTTGTCGCGGAAGACGACGCCGATGACGGCCAGCCCATCCCCCTCGTGCGCGGACTGGGCCGACCGGAGCAGCGGGAACTCCTCCACACAGGGCCCGCACCAGCTGGCCCAGAAGTTGACGATCACCGGTCGACCGCGCAGGTCCGCCAGGCGCAGCGGATTGCCGCCCAGATCGGTGAGGGCGAAGTCCGGAGCCGCCAGGCCGATCTGTGCCACGCTGACTGAGGGGCCGCGGCCGGCCAGCAGCATTGCCCACCCGGCCAGGAGCAGCAGCGGCATCACCGCGCCGACGATCAGCCAGCGACGCGGCAGCGCCCCCAGGCGGCGGTCGGCGACGGCCGCCGTGGTCATCTGGCCCTCAGTGCCCCGGTCCGTCGTGCGGACCGGCCTCGACCTCGCGCCACTCGCGGCCGGCCGCGCGCACCCAGCCCCAGATGCCGTAGATCATGATCGCCAGGCCTGGCAGGCCGACGAGTGGCTGCATGAACCCTGAGATCACGTCGATCACCGGCAGGGCGTAGGGCTCGTCCGGCTTGAAGATGAGGCCGGCCGCAAGGATCGTCGCGCCAACCGAGAAGACAACCGGCAACCAGCTGGGTGGTGGCATGTGCACGCCTGACGGAGGCTTTGCGTGCGGCCTGCCGCCGCCGCCCGTCCGCAGGGTGATCGCGAAGACGAGGGACAGCACCGCCAGGATGCCGATCCCCAGGATCAGGAAGCCGACCGCCGTCTCGTTCATGCCATCGGTCCTCCTAGCGCAGGAAGTAGAGGGTGGCGAAGAGGGCGATCCACACCACGTCGACGAAGTGCCAGTAAATGCTCACCGCCTCGACGGCCACGTGGTTCTTGGCGCTGAACTGCCCCTGCGAGGCGCGCGCGACCAGGATCGTCAGGCCCACTGCACCACCGAAGACGTGGGCGCCGTGGAAGCCTGTCAGCGTGTAGAAGACGGTGCCGAACACGCCGTCGCCGATGCCGAAGCCGAGTACCGAATAGTCGTACAGCTGCCCGGCCAGGAAGATGACGCCGAGCGCCAGCGTGACAGTGGTCCAGAAGCGCATCGCGCGCTGGTCGCCACGGCGAATGGCCCATACGGCGAACTGCATCGTCACGCTGGAAGTGACCAGGATGATCGTGATCGGCAGGGCGATCGGCATGATCTCCAGCGGCTCCGCCGGATGGACGGGACCCCACTCCCCGACGAACGTGGCACGCGCATTGAAGTAGGCGGAGAAGAGGCCGCCGAAGAACATCACCTCGCTGGCAATGAAGAGCAGCATGCCGACCAGCGGCGTCGGCAGCCCGGCCTCGCGGTGCGGGCTCGGCAGGGCGTGGCCGCCCATCTCGGCGCTCACCGTGGTCGGCGCGTCGACGGTCATGACCGTTCCTCGTGGTCCGGCTCCCCGGCCACGTTGCCTTCCTGGTCGTCCGGCGCTGCCACCGGCAGATGCTCGACCGCCAGGTGCTCGGCGTCGTGCCTATGGCGCAGATCGAAGACCGGCCGTTCGCTGCGGACCGGCGGCAGACGATCGAAGTTGTACGGCGGTGGTGGCGAGGTGGTCGCCCACTCGAGGGTGTTGCCCTCCCACGGATCGTCGCCGACCTTTTCACCGTTGATGAAGGTGGCGACCACGTTCACCAGGAAGGGCAGGATGCTGGCGGCGATCAGGAAGGCGCCTGCCGTCGACATCAGGTTGTACAGGGTCCAGCCGGCATCGGGCGAGTAGTCGGCGACCCGACGCGGCATGCCGGAGATGCCGAGCGGATGCATCGGGAAGAAGGCGAGGTTGAAGCCGATGAAGTGCATCCAGAAGTGCACCTTGCCGAGCCTCTCGTTCAGCCGCCGCCCGGTCATCTTCGGGAACCAGAAGTAGGTCGCCGCGAAGACGCCGAAGACGGACCCACCGAAGAACACATAGTGCAGGTGCGCGACCACGAAGTAGGTGTCCTGCAGGTGGAAGTCGACCGGCGGCTGGCCGAGCATGACGCCACTGATCCCGCCGATCAGGAACATCGTCAGGAACCCGATGGCGAACAGCATCGGGGTGGTCATGCTGATCGAGCCGCGCCACATGGTCGCCATCCAGTTGAACATCTTCACGCCGGTCGGGATCGCGATCAGCGTGGTCATGAAGGCGAAGAACGGCAGCAGCACCTTCCCGGTGGTGAACATGTGGTGCGCCCACACGGAGAAGCTGAGCAGGCCGATGCCAACGGTGGCGTACACGAAGGCCCGGTAGCCGAACAGCGGCTTGCGACTGAAGACGGGCAGGATCTCGCTGACCACGCCCATCGCCGGCAGGATGACGATGTACACCTCCGGATGGCCGAAGAACCAGAAGATGTGCTGCCACAGGATCGGGTTGCCACCCGCGGCCGGATCGAAGAAGTGTCCGCCGTAGTTGCGATCGATGAAGAGCGCGATCAGCCCGGCGGTCAGGATCGGTGTGGCCAGCAGGATGAGCGTGGCCGTGACGAGCACCGTCCAGACGAAGATCGGCATCCGGAATAGGGTCATGCCCGGCGCCCGCATCTTGAAGACGGTGGTGATCAGGTTGACCGCGCCCAGGATCGAGGCGGTGCCGACCAGCGTCAGGCCGATCAGCCACAGGTCGGTGCCCACCCCGGCCGCGTACTGGTCATCGGTCAGCGGCGTGTAGCCCGTCCAGCCCTCCGCGGCGGCGCCCCCGAACAGGTAGCCGGCGAAGATCATCCCGCCGCCCAGTGGCAGCAGCCAGAAGCTGAGCGCGTTGATGCGCGGGAATGCCATATCCGGCGCGCCGAGCTGGAGCGGCACGATGTAGTTCGCGAAGCCGGACAGGACCGGCACCACGAACAGGAAGATCATGATCGTCCCGTGCATGGTGAAGGCCTGGTTGTAGGTCGTCTCGTCCAGGAACTGCAGGCCGGGCACCGCCAGCTCGGAGCGAATGACCAGCGCCAGGATGCCGGCGGCAAAGAAGAAGAGGAACGAGTTGACGATGTAGAGGATGCCGATCTTCTTGTGATCGACCGTCGTCAGCCAGTCCAGCACCCAGGAGCGATGGTAGGTCTCCGCCTGGGGGGTGAGGGTCGTGGTCGCCATCGGTCTTTCGTGCGCTCCCTACTCGACGGTCAGCGTGCCGGTCATGTCGGGCACAGGATGGAAAGTGCAGTAGTAGGTGTACTCACCGGCAGGCAGTGCCGGTACGGCAAAGTCACCGGTCGCGTTGGGGCCGGTGAGGTCATCGGTCCGGAAGACCTCTTCGTTGTTGGCGTCCAGGATGACCACGTTGTGCGGCAAGGCTTCCGCATTGGTGAAGCGCAGCGTGAACGGTTGGTCGGCCGCAGCCTGCAGCTCCAGCTTGTCGAAGGCGACCTGGTCGGCGACCAGTTCGAGCACCTCGCCGCCGGCGGAGGCCGACGGTCGCGGCGTCCGGCCCGCCTTGGCGTCCGCCAGCCAGGTGTCGTACTCGGCGCGCGTGACGGCCTGCACGGTGAAGGTCATGTCCGCGTGAAGCTGCCCGCAGAACTCGGCGCACTGGCCGCCGTAGGTGCCCGGCTCGGTGACGGTGAACTCCATCGTGTTGATGGGCTCGCCCTCCGGCACCGGAATGAGGTCGCGCTTGATCAGGAACTGCGGCACGAAGAAGGAGTGGATCACGTCGCGTGACATCAGGGTCAGGCGCACCGGCTCACCGACGGGCACGACCATCACCGGCGGGGTTGCCGGCTGACCGGTCACGCTCACGTCGTTGTCCGGGTTGCCGTCGTCGTCCAGGTAGCGGAACTGCCACTGCCACTGGAAGCCGTTGACCTCGATGTCGATACCGCCATCCTCCGGATCCGAGGTGGCCTCGACCGTGCTCAGCGTCGCCACCGACAGAACGAAGAGGATCAGCACGATGACCGTGGGGATGGCCGTCCAGATGATCTCGACGATCGTGTTGCCATGGGTCTGCGGGGGCAGACGGTCGTCACGACGGCGATAGCGGAAGACCGAGTAGACGATGAAGCCTTCCACGCCAAGGAAGACCACGACGCCCATCGCGAACACGATGTTGTAAAGGTTCCAGACCGATTCGGCCGCGACCGACTTCGGCTCGGGCGGGATCATGCCGCAGCCGGCCAGGGCGGCGATCGTCAACAGCGGGATGCCGGCGCGCAGCGCGGTCCGCGGCCATGCTCGGGCCGCACTTCGTGACATCAGCTCGTCTCGAGGCTCCTCAGCGTCGCGGGTCGGCGCGGGCCGTCGGGAGTCCGCACCATCTCGTACCTTGCGGGGCGCGCCCAGCTTCAGGCTGGTGGCGGCACGAGCCGTATTGTACCGATCGCGCTGCGCGGCGCGACCCTCACGCGTTCAGAACGCGGGGCAGGCCTCTGCTTCGTCGGGGAGCACCGGCCGGACGGTGATCGCGTACTTGTGGCCGTTGGCCGTAAAGCGCGTCAGCTGATTGGCGGTGGACAGGACGGACAGCCAGGCCGCTGCATCCTCGCCGGTGACGACGCCGCAGCGGAACCCGGCAAGGTTGAGCTCATCCCCGAATGCCGTGGGGTCGCCGGCCACCGGCCACTCGATCTCTGTGTTGCCGATGCCCGTGTCATCGGGTGGATCGGCGTCCGCGTTGCGGACCAGGAGGCGCAGGGCAGTCGGCTCGTACACGTGCCAGGCGGCGTCGGCCCAGGAGTTCGCCGGCAGCCACTGGTCGATCGTGGTGAGGCGGTCGACCAGCGTCTGCAGGGCGGTGTGGGCTGCCAACTCGGCCGCCGGGAAGTTGGGCGGCGGTTCCTGCCCGGGGAAGGCCACCGTGCCCAGTCCATACACCTGGACCGTCACCTCGCGGCCTTCGGCACGCAGCGTGAAGACGGTATCGCTGGCGTCGGCGACGAAATTCTGTGCGCCGCGCCATTCGACGTTGCCAGCGAACTGGCGGCTGGCGGCGACCGCCTCCAGGACCGACTGCACGCCATCTTCAGTCAGGCGCCGCACCTGCACGGCCGGCATCAGCGGACCAGGGAAGAGGTCGATCTGCGCGCCCAGCATGATCACGCGCCCGTCGCCGGTGAGAGAGAAGAAGGGGAGGCTGCTGAGGTTGACCTCCGGTGGGACGAAGCCGCCGGTGTACTCGATGCGGAAGACCAGCTCGTTGCCGGCCGGGTGCTGGATGCCGCCGGTGCCACCAGAGCCGCCGGATGGGCTGGGGCTGGCGCCCGGTCGGGCACAGGCAGCCAGGGAAAGCGCCACGATGAGGGCGACAGGAAGCACGATGGCGCGTGGGGACATAAGGGCGGTTCGTCTCATGGCCGCCTTGACGCGCACAACGGCCCAATGGTTCCGGCGTGGCGACCGCCGGCCGCCGGTCACAATGTCTCGGTGATCCGACGAGTGAGCCGCGGGCTGACGGCGGCGGCCGCCGCCCTATCGGCTGGGCTGGTGCCGGGCGCGATCGCGCTGGCACACGGAGAGGCCGTGGCCGAGCCGCGGCTGCCGGACGTGCTGCTGGCCTGGCGCCTCGACCCGCTGACCCTGGCCGGCGTGGCCCTGGCCGCGGCCGCCTACCTCTGGGCGGAGCGTCACGTGGCCGCGCGCCATCCGCGCAATCCGCCGCGCGCGTGGCGGCGCTGGGCCTTCCTGGCCGGACTGTTCGCGATCGTGGTGGCGCTGAACTCGCCGATCGAGACATACGAGGGACAGCTGTTCAGCGTCCACATGGTCCAGCACATGCTGCTGGAGTTGGTGGCTGCCCCGCTGCTGCTGCTCGGGGCGCCGGCGACGCTGGCGCTGCGCGCCGCACCGTCATCGGTCCGACGTCGGCTGTTGGGGTTGCTGCACAGCCGTCCGCTGGCGTTGCTCACCTTCCCGCTGGTGACCTGGCTCGTGTTCGCGGCGGTCAACTGGGGCTGGCATTTCAGCACGCTGTATGACCAGGCCCTCGAGAACACCGCGTTGCACTACCTGCAGCACGCGACCTTCCTTGGAGCCGGGCTGCTGTTCTGGTGGCCGGTGGTCGGCGCCGATCCCGCCCGCTGGCGACTGCCCCGGCCCGCGCGCCTCTTCTACCTCTTCCTGGCGATGCCCCAGAACTCCTTCCTGGGCGTCGCCCTGATGAGCGCGCCGCAGGTCCTGTATCCGCACTACCTGAGCAATCTGCGGACCTGGGGACCCACTGCGCTGGCCGACCAGAACCTGGGCGGCATCGTGATGTGGGTCTTTGGCGACCTGGTCTTCCTGATCGGCATGGCCGCGGTGGTCGCCGGCTGGGTGCGCCACGAAGACCGACGGACCGCGGTGCTGGACGCGCGGCTGGACGCGGAGCAGGCGGCTCGCGACCGCGGCGCGGTCTGAACGTTGGATCGGCCGTCAGCATGCGGCGGGTGCATGTAACGTCGGGCGCAGGGCGAAAATGAAGCTGTTGGAGCTTTCTTGGCGACGCTTGAGTCGCCTGAGGGCTGAGGCGTCGGAGACGGGTCGGCTGCCTGAGATTAGATGCACTGGGTGCATCGCGGCAGGCGAGGCCAAGCGTCGGCAGGACCCTACGGCGTCACGCGCAACAGGCTGTCGACGGCGACGGCGGCGAACAGCAGGGTCAGGTAGCTGATCGAGTAGCGGAAGAGGCCGATGGCTGCTCGACCGTCCGACACGTTGCGCAGGACGCGCACGGCATACCAGACGAAGGCGGCGCCGAGCACCACGGCAGTGCCGAGGTAGATGAGGCCCATCCCGGCCGCCGGGAAGAGAAGCAGGCTCACGGCGACCAGCAGGAGCGAGTAGAGGACGATCTGCCTGGCCGTCTCCGCCTCTCCGCGGACCACCGGCATCATCGGCACGTTGGCGGCCGCGTAGTCGCCCTGGAAGCGGAGC
>DASSCW010000234.1:0-2350 GCA_035697465.1 Candidatus Limnocylindria bacterium
ACCAGTACGCGGCCAAGGCAGCTGCGACCCGGACGGTGGAGGTCGCTCTCCGCTCACCGCGCGGGTTGGTCTTCGACCGCCAGGGTCGCCCGGTCGTGGTCAACGTCCCGTCGTGGACCGTCAAGATCCGCCCCGCCGATCTGCCCGACGAGGACGCGCCGGCGGTGCTGCGCCGCGTGGCGAACCTGGTCGATGCGGATTGGCGCACGCTCCGCGGCCGGCTGCGCTCGTTCCAGGGGTCCCCGTATGAGCTGGTGCCCATCGAGCGCGGCATCAGCCGCCAGGCGGCGTTGCTGATCGGCGAGGAAGCGGGGCGGCTGCCGGGCGTGGTGGTCGAGGTGGAACCCGTGCGCCAGTACCTCGATGAGCTCGGCCACGTCGACGGCGGCCTGCTCTCGCACGTGCTCGGGTACGTCGGGCCGGTCAACCTGGAGGAGTTCGGCGAGCGCGAGGATGACGGCTACCTGCGCGATGACCTGATCGGCCGCGCCGGGATCGAGGCCACCTTCGAACGGGAGCTGCGCGGCACGTATGGCACCGAGCTGAAGGAGCGCGACGCTCAGGGCCGGCCGCTGGAGACCATCCGCACCCTGCAGGATCCGGCGCCGGGCAAGAACCTGATGCTCACCATCGACGCCCGTATGCAGCGCGTCGCCACGGAGTCGTTGCAGTGGGGCATGCGCGCAGCGGGACTGCAGCAGGGCGTCACGGTCGTCATGAACCCGCAGACCGGCGAGATCCTGGCCATGGTCTCCCTACCGGCGTACGACAACAACAAGTTCGCGACCGGCATCAGCGCCGATGATTACGGCGTGTACCTGAGCGACCCGGCCAAGCCGCTGCGCAATCACGCCATCGCCGACATCTATCCGCCCGGCTCGACCTTCAAGCTCGTCACCGGCCTCGCCGCCCTGGAAGAGGGCGTGACCACCGCCGGCCGCCAGTGGCCGACCTACGGCTGCTATCAGATCCCGGATGCGCCAAAGGGGCAGTGCCTGTTCGACTGGAATCACGCCGGCTTCGGGCCGCTGAACATGACCCAGGCATATGCCGTGAGCTCCGACACCTTCTTCTACCAGATGGCCGTGGGGCTCGGCGTCGACCGACTCGGTGAGTGGGCCAATCGCCTGGGCTTTGGCGAGCGGTCGGGCATCCGGCTGCCCGGCGAGGCTGTGGGGATCATCGCCAGCCGCGAGTGGGCACGCTCCCAGGGCCGCGAGGACGTGTTCACCGGCGAGCTGGCGCAGGCCGGCATCGGTCAGAACGTGGTGGCCGTGACGCCGCTGCAGCTGCTCAACGCCTATGCGACGCTCGCGAACGGAGGCCGCCTGATGGAGCCGAGGATCGTGCGCGGCGAGACGAACGGCAGCGGCAAGCTGACCAAGGCCTACAAGCCCCGCGTCATCCGGCGCATCGATGCCAGCCAGGCCAACCTGCAGACGATGCGCATCGGCGCGCGTGAGGTCATCACGACCGGGCATGCCTACAACATTCGCGACCTGCGGCTGCCAGGGGCGCTGAGCGGCAAGACCGGCACCGCCGAGTTCGGCGTGCGGCGTCACGGCGTCCTGCCGTTCCACTCCTGGTTTGTGGCTTATCTGCCGTCGCGCCCGGGGGCCACCGACGCCGACCTGGCGGTGGTCACCTTCTCGTACTCCGCGGTGGTGCCGGGAAACGTGTCGCTGGAGGTCGTCAAGTACTTCCTGCAGCAGTGGTACGGGCTGAAGCAGGATCTGCGGCTCGATCCGCGCGACTTCAGCCTGGTGGCGGCCAACTGATGGGCGCCGTCGCCGTCACCTCAACACTTGTTGACAATGTCAAGGCGCGACGCTGGCGAGCGTTCGACCTGCAGCTGTTCCTGTACGTGATCCTGTTGATCGGCTTCGGGGTGGTGATGGGCTACTCGGCCGGCTACAACGACACGACGGTCGCGGGCATGAGCCAGACGGTCAAGACCCTGATCTGGGCCGCCATCGGTCTCATCCTGTTCTTCGTCGTCGCCAGCGTCGACTACCACTGGCTGCGCACCCTGGCACTGCCGATCTACCTGATCGTGCTCGGCCTGCTGGCGATCACGATGCTCGTCGGGACCAACCTGTTCGGCGCCCAGATGTCGGTTACCGTCGCCGGGCTCGACTTCCAGTTCAGCGAGGTCGCCAAGGTGCTGATGATCGCGGTGCTGGCCGCGTTCCTCGCCGGGCGCCGCGAGCGGATCGGACGGCTCGCCACGATCCTGTTGGCGGCCGCGCTGATGGCCATCCCGGCGTTTCTCGTCTTTCGCCAGCCCGACCTCGGCACCGCGCTCGTGTTCGTCGGCATCCTGGTCGGCATGCTCTTCATGAGCGGCGCC
>DASSCW010000235.1:0-2708 GCA_035697465.1 Candidatus Limnocylindria bacterium
CGTCGTCGACGATGAGGCCGAGATCCGTTCGCTCCTGACCGACCTTCTCAAGGAGGCGGGCTACAAGGTGCGGACCGCGAAGTCCGGGGCCGAGGCGCTGGCGGAGGTCGCGAAGGACCTGCCCGACCTCGTGATGATGGACGTCAAGCTGCCCGACCAGGACGGCATCGGTGTCCTGCGCCAGCTCAAGCGCGAGCACGGCGAGCTCGAGGTCATCGTGATGACCGCCTTCAGCGGGTCATCGACGGCCATCAAGGCCATGGAGCACGGTGCGTACGACTACGTCACCAAGCCGTTCGAGATCGACGACCTGCTCGCCACCCTGCGCCGCGTCTTCGAGCACCACGACATGGCCTCCGAGGTCTCAGCGCTGCGGCTGGAGCTGGGCAAGACGGCCGCCGAGCGCGAGCGCATCGTCGGCTCCTCCAGGCCGATGCTGGAGGTCTACAAGCTCATCGGCAAGGTTGCCGGCGCGGACGCCACCGTGCTCATCAGCGGAGAGTCCGGGACCGGGAAGGAGCTGATCGCGGAGGCCCTCCATCGGGCCAGCAAGCGCAATCCGCATCCCCTGGTGAAGGTGTCGTGCGCCGCCCTGCCGGAGACACTGCTCGAGACGGAGCTGTTCGGCCACGAGAAGGGCTCGTTCACCGGCGCCATGACCATGCGCAAGGGCCGATTCGAAGGCGCCAACAAGGGCACCATCTTCCTGGACGAGATCGGCGAGATGACGCTCGGCACCCAGACCAAGCTGCTCCGCATCCTCCAGGAGCGCGAGTTCGAGCGCATCGGCTCAAACATCCCGATCAAGGTCGACATCCGCGTCATCGCGGCCACCAACCGCAACCTGGCGGAGGAGGTCGACGCCGGACGCTTCCGCGAGGACCTCTACTACCGCCTCAACGTGATCCACATCCACATGCCGCCGCTGCGCGATCGCATGGAGGACCTGCCGCAGCTGGTTGAGCACTTCCTGTCGAAGTACCGATCCTCGGCCGATGCCATTCCCACCGGCATCAGCGAGGAGGCGGTGGCGCGGCTGATGGAGCATGACTGGCCGGGCAACGTGCGCGAGCTCGAGAACGCTGTCGAGCGAGCGGTGGTCCTGTCGCGCGGCGCCACGATCATGCCGGAGCACCTGCCGCTGGCCGAGTCGCCCGCATCGGCTGGTGGACGGGCGCGCACCCGCAGGGCCGCCGCCAAGGCCGCAGACGCCGCTGCCGTCGAGGCCGATGAGACCGATGCCGCCGTCGCGGTCGCCGCTGGCGAGAACGGAAGCGCATCCGTGACCAACGGCCAGCCGGGCAAGTCATTCAAGGAGGCGGTCGAGTCGCTGGAGAAGCGGCTGATCGCCGAGGCGCTGGCGCGGAACGCCGGCAATCGCTCCAAGGCCGCCGAAGAGCTGGGGATCTACCGCCGCCTGCTCTACGCCAAGATGCGGGAGTACGGCCTGGGCGAGGAGTAGACCGGCTGGGCCGTCACTCTGCGCGGGTATAGATCAGATCGTCGAGGACCGCCGTGCGTCCCGGGCACCCATCCTCGCCAACTGGAGTGAAGTCCAGCGTGTCACCCTCGATCGACCACTCGTAGGAGCCGCGCTCCGAGCACGGGTCGCCACCGAAGAACTCCAGTTGCGTGCCATCTGCGGAGGCCGAAACGGCTCCTCGACCCGTGGCCACGCCCCGCCTCACGACATAGGAGCCGCTCTCACTGAGGGTCAGGGTCACCGCGTCGGTGCCTTTTTGACTATCCCACTCGCCGAGGAGCTCAGCAGGGATGGCCGCACCCTCGCTGGCTTCCGCGGATGGGGAGCTCGTCGCCGGCTTCTGCGAGGGCACCAGGCCCTGCGTGCTGACCGCGCTGCATGCGCCGCTGGCCAACAGAAGCAGGACGGGAGCGACCCGTTGGAGCCGGTACATGGGCGGATGCTACCCCGGCGTGGGCCGATGAAATGGCGGCAGCCCCCAGTGGCACGAACTTTGCATCCGGGGCGTTCAGATTTCCCCCTGATCTCGTCCGGAGGACCCGTGCCCGCAGACGCAGCGCCCAGCGTCCTGGTCGTGGATGACGACCACGATATCGCCGAGATCGTCCAGGCAGTCCTCACCGACGAGGGCTACGCGGTGTCATGCCTCTACGACCTTGAGGGGGATGCCGTGATGCGGGCAATTGGTCGCTTGGAGCCGGACTGCGTGCTGCTCGACAGCGTCACTCCCGGCGGGTATGAGGAAGGATGGGCGGAAGCGGCTACCCTCGCTCTCCGCCGCCGCCGGATCCCGGTCGTCATGTTCACCGCGCACGTCCTTGACGCCCATGAGGCGCGCACGGGCGCCAGCCCTCGAGCCAAGGCAGCCGAATTTGCGGCCGTCGTGGGCAAGCCGTTCAACCTCGACGAGCTGGTCGCCGCCGTTGCGACGGCAACAGGCCGATCAGTCCCGTTCGATCGCAGCGCCGAGGGAGAGACGAAGCGGACCGAGGCGCTGGTGGCGACACTTGCGCAGCACGGGGCGACCGACATCCATCCCTCGCGCATGCGTGAGTGGGCCACCTTCCTCGATGTGCGTCAACGGCTGTGGCAGATCTACTGGTGGCAGGGACACGGGGTGTATCTGGTCGGTCGCTACCGCGACGTTGGCCGAATGACTCTGGTCGGCCAATTTGTCGACCGCGACGCTGCCATTGAGGCGGCCCTGCCCGGCGCCTGACTGACG
>DASSCW010000236.1:0-2082 GCA_035697465.1 Candidatus Limnocylindria bacterium
CGAGCTGCGAGGCCCGCGAAAGAACCGCCGCCGGGCGCGAAGCCGCGGCAGCCCAATGCTCCTGTCAAGCACGTTGAACGGCTCGGATGAGGCTTGCGCGCTGGCGCCGCGGCGTCAAGGCAACCGTCTGGCGACGGCAGCCGAGCTGGCCTTGACCCCGCGGCCGCCAGCGCGCTTTCGACTTGGAAGCCATTCAATGAGGTGGCGCGTCGGCGCCAGCGATCAGGCAACGGCCGGCTGCGGCGCAGCGACGTACGGCTGGCGCCTTTGCAGCATCGCCCAAAGGACGTTGATGCGGCGCCTGGCGAGCGCGATCAGGGCCTGGTGGTGGCGTTTGCCCTCGCGCCGCTTACGCGCGTAGAAGGCCCGGCTGTCCGGGCTATGCAGCGAGCAGAAAGCAGACTGATAGAAGACTTGCTTCAGCGCCTTGTTGCCGCCGGTCGGCCGACGCAGGAAGCGAACCTTGCCAGATTGGCGGAGCACCGGGGCGAGCCCGGCAGCGGCGGCCAGGGCGTCGGCGGAGGCGAAGCGGCGAATGGTGCCTGCCTCGGCTATGAACTCAGCCGTGAGGACGGCCCCCATGCCGGGCAGGCTGCGAATGAGGGCTGCGTCAGGGTGGTGGGTGAGCCGGGCCTCGAGCGCACGGTCGAGCTCGGCCAAGCGCTTGCGGACAGCGAGCGCCTCGGCGGCCAGTTCACGGACGAAGATGGCGGCCATGCGCTCGCCCGGCACGGCGATGCGCTGGGCCTGCGCCGATGCCACGGCAGCATCGGCGAGCTGAGCGACGGCGCGCAGGCCGCCGGCACGCTTCAGGTGGCTGACCAACCTGCCATGTCCGGCGCGGCGGATCTCGGCCGGTGTGACATACCGCGTCAGCAGCCAAAGGCCACCCTTGGTCGTGAGGTCGAGTACGCGCTCGAGGCCTGGGTGGATGCTTACGAGGAGGCCGTGCAGACGGCTAAGGCGGCGGGTCTGTTCGTCAACCAAGTCGCGCCGGCGTCCAACCAGGAGACGAAGCTCGAGGTCGATCTCGGTGCCGGCCTCGACCCTCCGCAGGTCGTGTCGAGTGCGCACCTGGTCGGCGATGACGCGGGCATCCCGGGGATCGCTCTTGGCCTCGCCGCCGGTCGTCCCCTGGCGTGCCCGGTTTACTGCCAGACCCGGAACGTGGACCAGGCGGAAGCTGGCCGCCGCGAGCATCGCTTCGGCAAGGCTGGCGATGCCGCCGATCACATCGAGGCCAATTGTGACCTCGCCCTCAAGCGAGCGCAGCTCGGCGATCAACTCCTCGATCGCGTCGGGCTCGTTCGCCACCGATCGATCGATGAGCACCGTGCCCGCATCGTCGATCGCCGTCACCCAATGCGCCGTCTTGGCGACGTCGATCCCCACCGCGACTCGCATGTGAGCCTCCCTGAGACACAGGTTGCGTCGACGCAGCCCACCCTCGCCGGCTTCGCCCTACACAGCGATCAATCGCGAAGCCCAATCAGCGGTCGAGGCAGGGCGGCGGGACGGGGGGATCTGCCGCGGGAGCCATTGCCGGCAGCGAGCGTAGAAACCATCCCCGTCCCGCCTGCGCACCCCGAACATGCCATGCAGCGGTCGGGACGCAATCCCAACGGTAGGGCGGCGTAGGCGTTGACGGGTTGGTCGGTCGGGCTACGCTACGATCCGGTAGACGGTGGTGCTGCCCTTCGCGCCGGTTTTGTTTGGGCCGACCTCGCGGGTGCGAGTCGCCTCGACGGTGAGCCCGAGCTTCTTCTTGAGGGCACCGGAGATGGCGCCGCGGATGGTATGATGCTGCCAGCCAGTGGCTGCGGCGATCTGCTCGACTGTGGCGCCCTCGGGGCGCTTGAGTAGGTCGATCATCAACGCCTGCTTGGTGCCTGCGCGGGGCGTGGGCTTCTCAGCCGGCGCAGCCTTGCCCGACTTGGTCACCTTCGCCTTACGCTTGGCCGGCGTGGCCGCGCGGTCCGCTTTGGTCGCCGGGGCGGCGACCCCCTCGACTCCGGCATCGGCCGACGTCGCGCCCTCCGGCGCGTCGTCCTCGGTCTCGACGCCGATGGCCTGGAGACCGGC
>DASSCW010000237.1:0-13956 GCA_035697465.1 Candidatus Limnocylindria bacterium
GCTGCTCGAGGCGCTGCTCGAAGCCAACCGCGCCCATCTGCCGCGGTTCTTCTCCGGGCAATGACCGTCGCCGCTCGCGCGTCGCACCCGGATCCCAGCCGGATGCGGCAGGAGATCGGACAGATCCCGGCCACCGTCGATCGGATCGTGGCCGGCGCCGCCGCCGACCACGGCAAGGCGGCCAGGGCCTTCGCAAAGGCCAGGCCGCGGTTCGCGATGATCGTCGCGCGCGGGACCTCGGATCACGCAGCGAATTACGCCCAGTACCTGTTCGAGACGCACCTCGGCCTGCCCACCGGACTCGCCAAGCCATCGGTCACGACCATCTACCAGCGCACGCTGCGCTGGAAGGGGGGCCTCCTGGTCGCCATCTCGCAGTCAGGACAGAGCCCGGACGTTGCCGCGGTCGTGCGTGCCGCGCGCGAGGGCGGCGCCCTGACGATCGCGATCACCAACGCCACCAGCTCGCCGCTCGGCACCGCGGCTGAGCACGTACTGCCCTGTCACGCAGGCCGAGAGCTGGCCGTTCCCGCCACCAAGACGTACGTCGCCGAGCTGGCGGTGGTTGCCAGCCTGGTCGCCACCATCGCAGGAGCGACGGAGCTCACCGACGCGCTGGCGATGACGGCTGCCGACCTGCGGACCACGATCGAGCGCACGGACCGCTGGCTGCGCGCGGACGCCGGATCCGATGCCATCAAGGCACTGGCGGCTGCCAACCGGGCCCTGGTCATCTCCCGGGGATACAACCTGGCCACGGCGCTCGAGCTGTCGCTCAAGTTCAAGGAGACGTGCGGACTGTTCGCGGAGGCGTACTCCACTGCCGATTTCGCCCACGGACCGATGGTTCTGACCGAGCGGGGCATGGCGGTGCTGGCGATCCGGCCGGACGGGCCGATGGGACGGCTGGTCGACGACACGCTGCAGGAGGTTAAGGCGCGCGGCGGCGTGCCAATCCTGATAGGGGCCCGCGAGGCGGAGGATGTGCCCGGGTCGCTGGCGCTGCCCCTCGATCTACCTGAGGAGCTCACGCCGCTGGTCTACATCGTCCCTGGCCAGCTGCTCGTCGAGGCGACCGCCCGCGCGAGAGGTGTGAGCCCCGACTCTCCCGAGGGGCTCGGCAAGGTCACGCTGACGCGCTAGCTGGCGTCCCGATGCAGCCGGGTGGTGACGCTTACCTCGGCGCGCCGGCCCGGTTCCCAGGCGAGCAGCACCTCGACCACCTCCTGCATGCGGAGGCGGGCATGGATGATGTTCTGGTGCGCCCGCTTCCAGTAGTTGAGGGGCTCCTCGTCATCGAGCGGGCGATGTGGCAGGCGCGTGATGGCGCAGCCACGCTGCGCGGTGACGATGCCGCGCAGGGCGCGCTCCAGGTTCGCCTCGTACTCCATGTGCAGCCCGTGGAGCTGCTCAGGCGCCAGGATCGCCTCCAGGTCCTGGGCAGTCTCGTCCAGCGCATCCTCTTCGGCCTGCAGTACCTGCACCGCCTCATCGACGTCGATCGCCCGCCGTCGTAGCGCGTCGATTGTCTCGGCGGCGCTCACCAGCCGGCCGTCGATCTTTTCCGTCTTGTCGGCCAGCTCGTCGCGGTAAAGCCGCAGCTCCTTGCCGTGGGCATGCGGCCGACGCCGACGACCGCCGGTCAGGAACGCGTTCGGCACGGTCAGCAGTGCCAGCACGGCAAGCGTGAAGGTGGTGGCCAGGCGGTTGGGCGTCTCCATCGGTCTACCTTCCCTTCCGGCGCTTGATCTCTTCGGTCAGCTTCGGGACGATCGCGAACAGGTCACCAACCACGAACAGGTCGGCGAACTCGCCGATCGGTGCGTCCGGATCCTTGTTGATCGCGACCACATTCTCCGCTGTCTGCATCCCCACGCGATGCTGAATTGCACCACTGATGCCAATGCCCATGTACAGCGACGGCTTGACGACCTTGCCCGTCTGCCCGATCTGGAGCTGGTAGGGCACCCAGCCGGCGTCGGCGGCCGCTCGGCTGGCGCCCACGGCGCCGCCCAGTGCGGCGGCCAACTCATTCAGGGGCGCAAAGCCCGCCTCGCTCCCCACACCACGGCCGCCCGCCACGATCACGCTCGCTTCCTCCAGGTTGGCGACCGCTGCCTCCGCGGGATGCGACTCGACGATCCGCGCCTTGCCGAAGGGGCCAGCATCGGCCGCCGGCGCGTCGCTCACGTCCGCGGTCCCGCTGCCGCCCTCGGCCGGCGTGAAGGTGTTCGGCAGGACCAGCACCACGGCTGGCTGCGGGGCGCCCTCGGCCGGCTGGCTGGTGGTGATGACCGACCCCTGCAGCGTGGACTGCTCGGCCTTGAGCGTCCCGCCATCGATCGACACGGCTCGCACCGGGCCGAACGCAGGCAGCTCCAGCAGGCCCACCAGGGCAGCCGCAAGGTCGCGCCCGTTCGGTGACGCCGGGGCAAGCAGCGCGACAGGCTCCAGCTGTGAGACGGCCGCGACGGCCGCTGCGGCGAAGGTGATGGCAGGCGCCTCGTCGCCGCCAAGCACCACCGCGCGGTGGGCGCCGGCCGCCCCCAGCTGCCCCGCGTCGCGCGCCCCTGGGCCGTAGCAGAGGGCCACTGCCTGCCCGCCGGCGGACGCTGCCAGCTCGGCCGCGCCGGCCGCAAGCTCCAGCGCGCTGCGGGCCGGCTGCCCGTCGGCGAACTCAGCGAGGAAGGCGACGTCCTTGCTCATATCAGCTTCCTCGCGGCCAGCCAGTCGGCGACCTTGGCTGCCGCCTCGTCCGGGCCAACGTTCTCGATCCGCTCGGTTGGCGGCTTCGCCTCCGGCGGGTGGGCGTCCACCACCTTGGTCAGTGCTGCGCCATGCAGGGAGCCGGCATCGAGGCCCAGGTCGGCCAGCGACCACGTCTCCAGCGGTTTCCGCTTCGCGGCCATGATGCCCTTCAGGCTGGCGTATCGAGGCTCGCCGACCTGGTCGGTCACGCTGGCAACCACGGGCAACGGCGCCTCCACCCAATCGAAGCCAGTGGCGGTCAGGCGTCGGATGCGCGCCACGCCGTCTCCGAGCGTGAGCTCGGAGCCGTATGAGAGCAGCGGCACCCCGCGGATGGCTGCCACTGCGCCCGGCACCAGCGAGCCACGAGCGTCATCGGACGCCATACCCATCAGGGTCACATCCGGCTCCAGCTTGTCGAGCGCCGCGGCCAGGACCTTGGCGGTCGCCCACTCGTCGGCGCCGGCCAGGGCGTCATCGGTTACCAGGTAGGCCTCGTCGCCACCCATGGCGAGGGCTCGGCGCAGGGCCTCCGCAGCGGGCTCCGGCCCCATGGAGAGAAAGACGACAGTATCGACCGCGCCGGACTCCTGGAGGCGCAGCGCCTGCTCGATGGCGTACTCGTCGAGCGGGTTGATGACGGTTTCAGTAGAGGCCCGATCCAGCCGCAGGTCGGCGGTGTACCGCTTCTCGGCCGTGGTCGCGGGCACCTGCTTGACGGTGACGACGAACTTCATTGGCTCCCCTGCTTCTTCTCCGCTTCCCCCACTCCCGCGCGCTGCAGGAGCTGGCGCGCGATGATCAGGCGCTGGATCTGCTGGGTCCCCTCGTAGAGCTGCGTGATCTTCGCATCGCGCATCATCCGCTCGACAGGGTATTCGGTGATGTAGCCGTAGCCGCCCAGGATCTGGACCGCATCGGTCGTGACCCGCATGGCGGTGTCGCCGGCGACCAGCTTCGCGCTGCTCGTCCAGTAGGCAAGGTCCGATGCACCGGCATCGACGCGGGCGGCTGCCGCGTACGTCAGCTGCCTGGCAGCCTCCGTCTGGCTCGCCATGTCTGCCAGCATGAACTGGATCCCCTGGAAGTCGACCACGCGCTGCCCGAACTGGCGACGGTCGGCGGCGTACTTCGTCGCCTCATCGATCGCGCCCTGGGCGATCCCGACGGCCTGCGCGGCGATGCTCAGCCTGGATCGATCGAGGGTGTTCATGGCGATCTTGAAGCCCTCACCTTCCTCGCCTATGCGGTTCTCGATCGGAACCCGGACGTCGTCGAAGGTCAGCTCGGCGGTGGGCGAGCCACGGATTCCCATCTTGTGCTCGACGCGCGCCACGGCGAAGCCGGGCATCTCCTTCTCCACGATGAAGGCGCTCATCCCCTTGCGGCCGCCCGCCTCAGGATCGGTGAGGGCGAAGACGGTCAGGAGGTCGGCGACGCTGCCGTTGGTGATAAAGCGTTTGCTGCCGTTGAGCACGTAGCAATCGCCCTCGAGCCGGGCGCGCATCCGGTTGCTCGCCACGTCGCTGCCGGCGGCTGCCTCGGTCAGGGCGAAGGCCGCCAGCCACTCTCCGGATGCCAGGCGCGGAATGTATCGGTCCTTCTGCTCATCGGTCCCGGCCAGCAGGATCGGCAGCGCGCCGAGCTTCTGGACGATGGCGATCAGGCTGGTGGTGGCGTCCGCCCGCGCGATCTCCTCGACCACGATTGACTGCCCGATGGTGTCGAGCGCCGTCCCGCCGTGCCGCTCCTCGAAGCCGGTGCCGAGCAGGTCCTGCTTGGCCAGCAGCTCCTTCAGGTCCCACGGGAACTCGCTCGTCGCGTCGATCGCCCCAGCCCGCGGCGCGATGCGCTCCTCGGCGAGCTCGCGCACCACGGCGCGCAGCTCGTCGTGCTCAGCGGTCGGAAGGTAGGTCACGCGGTCCTCATTGCGCGGGTGCTGCCCCAGCGGCGTGGCGACCAGAAGGATACCGAATCCAGGCCTTCTCACTCGAACCGTCGAATTCACATGACGTGCGCACGATTCAACCGGAAGAGGCCGTTGGAGCTACCCCGTTCACACGAGGTGGGAATCCAGACGCTCGAAGCGGCCATTGGCACGCCTAAGGGGCGCCTCGTGTGAATCACGACGCTTCGTATGAGGCGGACGGTGTCGCCCCAACTCGATCGGGCTCTGAGTCTCCACCCGCAGAGGGCGGCGGTATCCTGCTTGGTGACGTGCTACGGCTGGCCACCGTCCTCCTGGCGATGCTCGCGAACTGCGGCTGCACCTTGTTGTTCCCCGACGTCAACCAGGATGTGCGGTGTCTGGACCTACCGGCGTCGACCTGCGAGGAGGCGTGGAGTCTCGTCGAGGATCAGCTCCTGACCAGGGACGATGCCCACGTCGTGGACGTCGTCATTGGGCGTTCCGGCAGTGCCGCGGAGGGATGTGGCGACGAATGCGGCGAACAGGTGTACGTGACGGTCAGCTATGACACCGGAGACGAGATGTTCGCCCTCCTGACGCACATGGACGACGGACTCCTCCTCGGTCCCGTCGAAATCAGGAGTCGCTAGCGAGCGTCACTCGATCGGTCCCTGGATCTCCACCTGCCCGCCGGCGATGCGCGCCCGATAAGCGACCTGCTTCGTCGCCGCCGGCCCATGGCGGACCGCGCCATCCGAGAGGCGGAATTGGCTGAAGTGCCACGGGCACTCGATGTTGTCGCCCCTGACCTTTCCCTCGGCCAGGGGCCCGCCGGCATGCGAGCACGTCTCCTTCAGCGCGAACACGACGTCGCCGCGCTTCACGACCACCAGCTTCGTGGCGCCGTAGCTCGCGGCCGTCGGCGTGTCGTCGGCCAGGCCTTCGGCCGACATGACGGCCGTGTATTCGGCAGCCTTCTTGCCTCGAGCGAAGGCATTGCGATTGACCATGTAGCCGTACTTGAAGACCACGTGGCCGCCGATGTAACTGCCGAAGCTGATCACGAGGTAACCGATCAAAAGCGTCCAGAACGCGGCGTCATACCCGCCGCCGAGGCGCTGGAAGAGCGAGACGGCGAAGACGACGACCGCCACGATGTTGATGAGGCCGTGGAGGACGGTGATGTTCCGCTCGTCGCCGGTCGCCGTGTCCTTGAAGTCGGTCAGGCCGGTGAGGATGGCGCTGAGACCGGCCACCGCTGCGAGCCCAAGCGTCCAGGTTGTCGCCGTCTCGAGGCCCTCGACACCGAAGACGACGCGCAGGACGTCGAGCAGAACCGCGGCGGTGGCAGCCCCAATGACCACGTCGACGACCACAGCGTGGACGGTGTGGCCAAGCCATGCGCCGTTGAGGAAGTCCTGGAGCAGCTTTCCCGGCGCACCCATCCCCCGGTAGACCGCGTTCGTGATGGTTGCGAGCCCATTTCCGAAGCCCGCCAACGGACGCGCGAGACGTTCGAGCATCCCAGCCTCCAACTGTGCCTGCCCCGACGGCGGCGGGGCGCTTGGCCGCTCAGAACATCATGAACTGTGCCGGTCCACTCTGAATACGCGCCTGGACACGGCGGCGGTACCTACCCGGCGACCTCGTGGGCGAATTCGCGGAAGACGGCCACGTGGCGGTCGATCTCTTCTTCGCTGTGCTGGACGGAGAGCGTCCACTGGTCATCGGGACCCGGCGGCAGGAGCACGCCCCGATTGGCGAGGTAGAAGAAGAACGCCGTCCACAGCTCATTGTCGAGGCCGATGAAGTCACGGTAATTCGTCACCCGCTGCGGCGTGAACATGACGCAGCCCTTCGCCCCGACGTTGATCGCGTAACCGGGCAGCGAGTAGTCGTCGAGGACCGCCTGGCAGCCCGCGGTAAGCCGCGCGGCCATGGCTTCCAGCCGTGGGTAGGCGTCACGGGTCAGCACCTGGGTCAGCGTGACCAGGCCGGCCGTCATCGACAGCGGGTTGCCGTTGAACGTCCCGAGGTGGGCGACGCGGCTCGCACTGCCGGGCAGCGTGCTGCTCGCGACAGCCGTGCCGGCCTCCGCATCGGGTCCGACCGCGCCACCCATGCCTGCGAAATGCTGATGCCCCTCCATCGTCTCGATGACCCGCATCACCTCGCCGCGGCCGGCGAAGGCGCCGATGGGGACGCCGCCGCCGATGCTCTTGGCGAGACAGATGAGGTCCGGCTTGACGCCGAAGTACTCAGTGGCGCCGCCGTAGGCGATGACGGCGCCCGTCTTGACCTCGTCGAAGATGAGCACGATGCCGTGCTCCGTGGCGAGCTCGCGCAGCCGCTCCAGGAAGCCCTGCCGGGGTGGCACCACGCCGATGTTGAACTGCACCGGCTCGACGATGATGGCCGCGATCTCTCCGCGGTGGGCGTCCAGGATGCCCTCGACGTGCGCTGCCTCGTTGAACGGCGCCACGATCGTCTCGGCGATGCGGCTGCGCGGGATCCCGGCGCTGGCCGGCACCGTGGACGGCGACTCCGCCGGCCCCATCGCGTCGCGGGCGGGCTGGATGCTGAGCAGCACGTCGTCGTGGTGACCGTGGTAGCCGCCCTCGAACTTCACGATCTTCTCGCGGCCGGTGAACCCGCGCGCGACGCGGATGGCGTCCATCGTCGCCTCGGTCCCCGAGTTGCTGAAGCGGACGAGGTCGACGCCGAAGCGTTGCTGGATCTCCTCTGCCAGCGCCACGCCGTCCTCGACCGGGAAGGTGTAGCAGGTCCCGTTGGCCACGCGCCGCTGCAGGGCCTCCGCCACGAGCGGGTGCGAATGACCTGCGGCCAGCACCCCGAACGCCATATCGAAGTCGATGTACTCGTTACCGTCCGCGTCCCAGATGCGCGAGCCACGCGCATCGGTCATGAACAGCGGGTAGGGGTCGTAGGTCTGGAACGAGCTGGCGACACCCAGCGGCAGCGACCGCCGTGCGCGCTCATGCAGCTCGGCACTGCGCGGCGTGCGCGCCCGGTAGGCGGCCTCCTCGCGCTCCCCGATCTCCTTGATGCGCTCGCGATCCACGTCCCGTCGCTCGGCAACGGCCACTTGTCAGCCTCCTACCTCGTGCCCCACCGGTAGCTTTCCTTGACGAAGCGCAGCTCCACCATCGTCTCGGTGGATCGAATCCCCTCGATCTTTGCCAGCTGCTCGGCCAGGACGCGCAGCAGATGCTCGTTGTCCTCGCAAACGACCTCGCAGATCATGTCAAATCGGCCGGCCGTCACGACGACGTATGTGACCTCCTCCAGCGACGCGACCGCATCGGCCACCTGATCCAGGCGTGCGGCCTCGACGTGCAGCCCGATGAAGGCCGGCTGGCCGAACCCCATGGCCAGTGGATCCGTCACGCCCACCACCTGGACCACGCCACGCCCGATCAGCCGCTCGGCGCGCTGGCGGACCGTGGCCTCCGGCACCTTCAGCTCGCGACCGATCTGCGCGTAGGGCCGCCGCCCGTCGAGCTGGAGTGCCTTGATGATCGCCTTGTCCAGGTCGTCGAGGAGCGGCCGGCGTCCCGATGAGCCCAACGAGCGCACTGCCATAGTGCGCGAATCGTAGTAGGTGTAATCGAAGGCGGTCAAACTTTCCGCAACTTACCGGTCGCTACTACGCGGATTCCGCGGAATCCTGCGGGATCGGTGAATCCTTGCCATCGCTTACGACCTGGGCGCCATTCCAGGCGCCGGTGGCATCGGCCAGGAGCTCGGCCACGTCGGAGACCGCGACATCGGTCCGTCCGAGGTCGGTGACGCCGTCGCGCAGCATGATCAGGCAGTACGGACAGGCGGTGGCGATCGCGTTCGCGTCGGTGGCCAGCGCGTGCTCGACGCGCTTGTGGTTGATCCGCTTACCCTCTCGCTCCTCCATCCACATCCGCGCCCCGCCCGCGCCGCAGCACATCCCCCGGCGGTGGTGCAGCTCCATCTCCGTCACCTGCTGCCCCGGCACCGACTCCACCACGCGCCGACCCTCGTCGTAGACCTCGTTGTAGCGACCCAGGTAGCAGGCGTCGTGGTAGGCGACCACTGCCTCGTGGTGCTCCTTCGGCACCAGGCGACCCTCCCTGACAAGCCGATCCAGGAGCTGGGTGTGATGGATCACGTCCACCCCGGCCAGGCCGAACTGCGGGTACTCGTTGCGGATCGTGTTGAAGCAGTGCGGGCAGCTGGCCACGATGGTCTGGACGCCGTGCAGCTGATGCGCGGTGGTGAGGGTGGCAACGTTCTCCTCGGCCAGCATCTGGAAGAGGTACTCGTTGCCCGCTCGCCGCGCGGGGTCGCCGCTGCAGGTCTCGCCGGTGCCGAGCACCGCAAACGGCACGTCCGCCTGGCGCAGCAGCTGGGCCATGGCGCGCACCACGCGACGGTTGCGATCGTCGAAGGCCCCCGCGCAGCCGACCCAGTACAGGATCGGGGCGTCGTGACGTCGGCGGCCGTAGATCGTCCGCCACGGGCCCTCGGCGGGTGGCAGCTGGATCGGCACCGTGTCGCGGCCAAGCACGGGCACGTCCAGCCCTTTCGCCCAGTCCAGCCGCGCCGACTTCGGCTGTCCCCACGGATTGCCCGCCGTCTCCATGTTGCGGAAGGCCGCATTCAGCTCCTTCGGGAAGCGCGACTCCTCGAGCACCAGATTGCGGCGGATCTCGACGATGCTGTCGACGTGCTCGATCAGCACCGGGCACCCCTCCACGCACCAGCCGCACGTGGTGCACTGCCACACGGCCTCCTCGGGAATGGCGTTGTCCACCAGCGGGAGCTCGAGCGCCTCGCGGGCGCGCTCGCGCGCAAGTCCAAGGGCGGCGTCCGAGGCCTCGACGCCGCCGTTCGCACCACCCTTGGCTGCCCGCTGGGCCGATGCTGCGGCCGCCAATGCGGTCTCGGCCATCACGATCTGGTCGCGCAGACCCTCCATGAAGTGCTTGGGGCTGAGCGTCTTGCCGGTCAGGCTCGCCGGGCAGAACTCCATGCAGCGCCCGCACTCGGTGCACGAAAGACCGTCGAGCAGGTGGCGCCAGGTCAGGTCCTTCAGGCCCTTCGCCCCGAATACGAGCTCCTCTCCCTCAGCCGGCTCAGCCTCCAGGTCCATCTTGCGCAGGGCGCCACGCGGCTCAAGGTTGCGGAAGTAGACGTTCGGCTCGCTGGTGATGATGTGCAGGTGCTTGCTGAACGGCAGGTAGGCGCCGAAGGCGAGCACGAAGCCGATGTGCAGCCAGGCGAAGACGCCGAAACCCGCCTGCGCGCTTTCAGGGCCGATGGGCTGCAGCACCCCGGCCAGCGGGCTTGCCAGGAATGCCAGGGCGGCACCAGTTGCCTCGGGAGCTGCCACGAACCGGAGCGCGTCGCCGATCAGCTCGGTGGTGACCACGCCCAGGATCATCCCCAGGATCACGAATGCGTCGCGCGAGAGGGCCAGGCGGGCCGGCCGGGTGACCACCCTGCGCCAGATGGCAATCGCCAGGCCGACCAGCACAAGCCCGATGAACAGGTTCGCCAGCCCCAGGGCCAGCGCCCACAGGATCCCGCCGAGTGGCCAGGCGAGGACCGTCTCGACCAGCCCGTTGGTCAGGTAGTTGCCGGTCGTGACCAGCAGCGCCACGAATCCCCAGAAGATGAAGGCGTGCATCAGCCCGGGCACCGGGTCCTGCAGCAGGCGCTTCTGGGCCACCACATACACGAGGAAGCCCCAGATCCGCCGCAGCGGCTGGTCCATCCGGCCGATCGGTTGCCCGGAGCGCAGCACCGCCATGTGGTAGCGGGCGCGACGCCAGAAGAGGAAGCCCGCGATCGCGAGCGGGACGACGATCAGCGGGTAGAACGGAATGCCGAGCTGCATGCGGCGGTCATGCTACCGGGCAGCAGCACCGAGGCGAGGCAGCGACGCGGCGCTGGCGCGATGAACGAGAATCATCACTGGGGCCATCTGAGGGCCTCAACGTCGCGCCTGATGCATGCCACCGATCAGGTCACCGTTCCGCGGCCTCTGACACGCCGATTGATGAGTACCAGTAATCGGCGCAGCTGGCGATCGCGGTCAGTGATCTCCGCCGGCGAGCTGGTCCACCGCGTGGCGCAGGATCGGCAGCAGTGCGGCAAGCGATTCGAGCGCGCCGCGCGGTGAGCCGGGCAGATTGGCGATGAGGGTGCTGCCCCGCGCGCCAACGACCCCGCGCGACAGGGCGGCCATCGGGGTCGAGGCCAGTCCGGCGGCCCGCATCAGCTCCGCCAGCCCGGGGACCTCGCGGTCGATGACGCGCCGCGTGGCGGCCGGCGTCACGTCCGATGGGGTCAGCCCGGTCCCGCCAGTGGTCAGGATGAGCCGATGCCCGGCGTCTGCCAGCCGCGCGAGCGTCGCCGCGATGACCGCCTCGTCGTCGGGCACGACGATTGGCTCCGGGGTGACCTCCCAGCCGGCGTCCGTCAGCGCGGCCACCAGCGCCGGCCCCGATGCATCGTCGCGCTCCCCTGTGGCGGATCGGTTCGAACAGGTGACGACCACCGCCTGGTGCTCCGCGAGTGCCGGGTTCTCGCCGTCCGCTGACCACGCGCCGCTGCGGCCGCCTTCCTTCTCAAGCAGCTCCACACGCTCAACCACGATGTCGCGCTGCAGCGCCTTCGCCATGTCGTACAGCGTCAGCGCCGCGATGCTGGCCGCCGTGAGCGCCTCCATTTCCACGCCGGTGCGGGCCGTCGCGGCGACCTCGGTCCGGATCAGGACGGTGCCCGCCTCACGATCCGCGGTCAGCGTCACATCCACCCGGTCGAGCGGCAGCGGATGGCAGAGCGGGATGAGATCGGCGGTGCGCTTGGCGGCGCCGATGCCGGCCATACGCGCAACGCCGAACGCATCGCCCTTCGGACCGCCGGCATCCAGCAGCTGTGCGAGGACCTCTGGACGCATTCGCACGGTTGCCTGGGCAACTGCGCGGCGAGCGGTGACGGGCTTGCCGCCGACGTCGACCATGCGCGCTTCTCCCTCCGGACCCAGGTGGCTTGGCTTCACCCGATCGCTCCCAGCAGGAGCGCATCGTACGTCCGTCCAGCCTCAGCGGCCGGCTCACCGTCCGGCACGATCAGGAGCGCATTGGCGCCGGCCAATGGCCGGAGCTGGGACGAAGCCTGGCCGCCGGCGGACCTCGCCTCAAGGCCGTTCGAACCTCGCGTGACGATCACGCGCAGGTAGGCGCGACGATCCGGATCCTTTGGCATGCGATCGGCCGCCATCGCCGGCAGCGTCACTCGACCCGTCCCGGACAGGCCCAGCATGCGGCGGACGAGCGGCCGCGCAAAGAGCTCGAAGGTGACCAGGGCGCTGACGGGGTTTCCAGGCAGGCCCAGGGTCGGCAGCCCGTTGACCGTACCGTAGGCGAGCGGCTTACCCGGCTGCACGCGGATGCGCCACAGGTCTAGGTGGCCGATGCGCTCCATGACATCGCGGACGTGGTCATGGCGCCCAACCGAGACGCCACCGCTGACGACGAGCATGTCCAACTGCCGCGTTGCCGCGCGCACCTGCTGCTCGATTGCGGCAGCGTCGTCGCCGACCCGCGGCAGGATCGTCGCTTCGCCGCCGGCGTCCTCGACCGCGGCCGCCAGCGACGGTCCATTCGCGTCGTGGATCTGCCCATGCGCGAGCTCGGCGCCGGGCGCCCGCAGCTCGTCGCCGGTCGACAGGATCGCGACGCGGGGACGGCGCCTGACTTCCACCGAGCCCAGCCCGAGCGAGGCCAACACGGCCACGGCGGCGGGGCCAAGAGGCTCGGCCGCCAGCTCGACGACCTCGCCGGCGCGCGTATCGTGGCCCGCCTTCCGCACGTAGGTGCCCTGCGCGACGGCAGGAACCTCCACCGCGTCGCCCGTCTCGCGGGCATCCTCGATCGGCACCACCGCGTCCGCGCCGGGCGGCATCGGGGCGCCGGTCATGATCCGCACCGCCTCGCCGCTCCCGACGTGCCATTGCTCGGCAGAGCCCGCAGCCACCTCGCCCATAACCCGCAGCCGGCCGGGCGCGTCGGCGGAGCGAACGGCGAAGCCGTCCATCGCCGAGTTGTCGAAGGGCGGGACGTGTCCAGCGGCCGCGAACGTGAACGTGGCCGGTACCCTGCCGGCGCATCGGTCAAGCGAAACCGTTTCTACGCCGGTCAGGCGGACATCGGCCAGGATGGCGTCCAGCGCCTCCTCGACGGAGCGCACCGCGTCAGATGCCGAGCTTCAGCCGGGTGTCCACCAGGCGCAGGATGCCGGCGCGGGTCAGCAGGCCGACCACCGTTCGCCCATCGTCCTCGACCACGGGCAGCTGGTTCACCTCGCGCTCCTGGAGCAGGTCGAGTGCCTTCTCCAGCTCTTCGTCTGGCGCGACCACGGCGAGCTCGGCATGGCGGGTCATGATGTCGGTCACCCGTGCGTTGGGCCAGTCCTCGCGCGGCACGCGGCGTACGTCGGAGAGGGTCACGATGCCGGCCAGTCCGCCATCCGTGTGGCGGACCAGGAAGGATCGGCTGTCGCCGCGCACCAGCCGCTCGTTGACGAGATCGGCGACCGTCTCATTGGGTGAGACCGATGCGGGCTCAGGCTCCATCACGTCGCGCACCTTCACGCCGGCAAGCGACCGCTGCACGGTCATCTGCGTGACCGTCGCGCCCGCCGCGTTCGACAGGAACCAGCCGATGAGCGCGAGCCACAGCCACGAGAAGTCGCCGTCCGCCGCGGCCAGGCCAACCCCCGCCGCGATGAGCAGGTATCCGAACAGCCGGCCCACCACCGCCGCCCCGCGGGTGGCGGCGAACTGGTCGCCGCGCAACCGCCACAGGATCGCGCGCAGCACGCGACCGCCATCCATCGGGAAGGCGGGAATGAGGTTGAAAACCGCCACGCTGAGGTTGATCACGCCCAGCCAGCCGCTGATGTCGCTCACGTGCGGCTCCTCGATCACCAGGGATGCGCCGATCAGCACGGCGCCCAGGAGGATGCTGCACGCCGGGCCTGCAAGCGCAATCAGCGCTTCCTGTCCGGGTGTCTTGGCGTCGCCCTCGAGCGTCGCGGCCCCTCCGAAGATGAAGAGCGTGATGTCGCGCACTTCCACCCCAAAGTGGCGCGCGACGAAGGCATGCGACAGCTCATGCGCCAGGACCGATGCGAAGAACAGCATCGAGACCACGGCGCCAAGCCCGAAGTAGGCGATGCTCGGCCAGCCGGGGAACCGGTTCGGAAGGTCGCTGACCGCGAGGCCCAGCGTGACCAGC
>DASSCW010000238.1:0-5098 GCA_035697465.1 Candidatus Limnocylindria bacterium
ATCGGTCCTCGCGAGGGTCGAGCTCGTAGAAACCCATCGCGGCACGCCACACCGGCTGCGAAGAGGCGAGCATGAATCCGAACTGGTCGTCGACGCTGACGGTCAGCGAGCGTGAGCGCGAGCCGATCAGGTCGGGGTCGAGCGCAACCAGGCGCAGCGCCACCCGGACTTCCGCATCGTTCACGACGTCGCCGACCGTCCAGCCGCGGCTGGCCCTCCGCGCATCGGTCACGCCGGGCAGCCCGCCCAGGTCCTGATCGAGCTCGGCGTCGAGCGGCAGCTCGGCCAGGATCGTGCCGTCGGCCGCGCCGATCAGCTGCACGGCGGACGTGCGCCAGACGAAGGCCGGCGCCTTCTCGCTGAGCTCGACCCGCAGGTCGCCGGGGAGCGACACCGTCACGCTGGCTTCGGCGATGGCCGGCAACGCCGTGAGGCGTTTCTGAAGGGCTTCACTGTCGATGCTCAGCACGGACGCGCCCCGGTAGCCATCCATGATCGCGTCCAGCTCCTGCACCGGCGCGTAACGCTGGCCCGCGTGGGCCACGGTCGTGATACGCAGCCACGGCCCGTTGATCGCCACCACCAGCCCGGCGACGGCGCCGACGAAGATGAGCAGGGCCAGCAACCGGGCCGCCGACGGAAGCCGGCCGCCGATGCGCCGCCGCAGCGGCGTGCGCGGCCTCCGCGCGTGACCGCTCGAACGGCGGCGCTGGCGCAGCTTCGCAGCGCTCATCGTTCGGGATCCGCGCCGGGCGCCGCGCGCTCCAGGCCAAGCTCGATGAGCCGGTCGACCAGCTCCCGGAATCCGATCCCTGCCAGCTCGGCCTGCTTCGGGAACATGCTCGTCGTGGTGAAGCCGGGGATTGTGTTCATCTCGCTGATGTAGACGGCGTCGTCGGGCACCAGGAAGTCGACGCGCGCGAAGCCCGCGCAGTCGATGGCCCGATACGCGGCCAGCGCCAGCTCACGCAGGCGCGCCGCGAGTGCCGGCTCCACCTCGGCGCGCGGCAGGACGTCGGCCATGCCGTCGGTGTACTTCGCCTCGTAGTCGTACCACTCGTGATGGCTGCGGACCTCGCCCGGCTGGAAGACGACCGGGTCGTCGTTGCCGATGACGCCGCACTCGAGCTCGCGGGCGTTGGCCAGGTAACGCTCGACGATCACCTTGCTGTCGTAGCGCAGCGCCTCTTCGATGGCCGCCGTCAGCTCGCCCGGGCCGTGGACAAGCGTCATGCCCAGGCTGCTGCCCAGGCGGGCCGGCTTCACTACCGACTGCGAGCCGATACGGCCTTCGATGTCGGCGAGGACCTTCGCGGGCGCATCGGTCCAGTCCGATCGGCGGAACCAGGTGAAGTCGACGACCGGCAATCCATGGCCGCGCATCAGGTCCTTGAAGACGATCTTGTCCATCGCCAGCGCACTGGCGAGCACTCCCGCGCCGGTGTACGGGATGCCTGCCAGCTCCAGGAACCCCTGCAAGGTGCCGTCCTCGCCGAACGGGCCATGCAGCACCAGGAACGCCACGTCGATCGTCTCGGCCAGGGAACGCAACGCGGCCCGCGGCGCGAGCGCGTCCGTGGCCGCGTCAACACGGACCGGCAGCGTCGACTGGTCGTGCAGATGGGCGGTGTGCGAGGCGGGCGTATCGACCCCGAGCAACCCGGCCAGCCCGGGACCCTCGAGCGCCGGCGCGGGACCGGCTGGCAGGTGCCACCGCCCCTCGCGGTCGATGTAGATCAGGTAGGGCTCGTAGCGCTCGCGGTCGATCGCCCGCAGCACGGACTCCGCGGACGAGACGCTGACCTCGTGCTCCGCTGAGCGACCGCCGGCGAAGATGCCGATCCGCAGCCGCCGGGTCACGATTGGCCCTCCGCGGCGTCCCAGTCACCGACGAACTCGATCTCGTAGTCGAGGTGCACGCCAAAGCGCTCCCTGACGGCGTCCCGCACCAGGTCGCCGAGCGCGCGGACGTCCGCGGCCCGGCCACCACGGTCGGTGACGATGAAGTTGGCGTGGAGGGTGCTCACCTCGGCGCTGCCGACGCGCGTGCCCTTCAGGCCGGCCGCGTCGATCAACCGGCCGGCGTGGTCCTCCGCCGGGTTGCGGAACACGCTGCCGGCGTTCTGGTCGGCCAGCGGCTGGGTCGCCACGCGCTGGGCCTGGTGCTCCGCCACGAGTGTGGCAATTCGCTCCGGATCGCCCGGGGCGAGGCCCATGCCTGCCTGTAGCACGATCTCGCCCGAATGCTTGAAGCGCGACTCGCGGTACGCGAACGCGCAGTCGGCCGGGCTCAGTCTGCGGACGGTGTCGTCGGTGGGATTCCAGGCCTCGACCCATTCAATGACGTCGCGCATCTCGCCGCCGTGCGCGCCGGCGTTGGCCCACACCGCGCCGCCCAGCGTGCCGGGGATGCTGATCCCGAACTCCAGGCCGGCCAGTCCGGCGGCGGTGCACCGCTTCACCAGCATGGCCATCGGCGCGCCCGCCTCGGCTGTGAGCTCGGTCCCTTCGATCGAGGCCGCGCGGGCCCGGTTGCGGATGACGAGCCCGCGCATCCCGTCATCGGCGACGACCAGGTCACTGCCGTTGCCCAGCACGAATGACGGAACGCCCGCCTCGCGCGCCAGGCGCAGCAGGGTGAGCAGCTCATCGGTCGAGTGCGCCTCCGCGTAACGGTCGGCAGGGCCACCAACCCGCAGCGTGGTGAGCGGCGCCAGCGGCACGTCCGTACGCAGCTCCACGCCGACGCGCGCCGCGGCATCGTCCAGCCTGGCCAGGTCGGCGGCGGCCACCGCGGCAGCGGCTCCGTCACCCATCGGCCTTGCCCTCGCCCATCGCCAGCAGCTCCGCGGCGATCACGCTCGCGGCGTCCGGACGGCCAAGCGCCCTGGCCGCATCGGCCATTCGCGCCCGGTTCGCGTCGTGCCGAAGCTCTCTTGCGACTGCCACCAGGCGATCCCCATCCAGCTCGGCGTCTGGCACCACCACGGTCGCGCCACGCTCGGCGAGGAAGGCCGCGTTGGCCCGCTGGTGGTCGCCGGCGTGCGGGTATGGCACCAGGATCGAGGCGACGCCGACGGCGGCCACCTCGGCGCAGGTGGACGACCCCGCCCGCCCGAGCACCAGGTCGGCGGCCACCAGCGCATCGGCCATGCGATCGGTCAGGAAGCCCACCGGCTGATAGCGACTCGCCAGGTCTGCTGCAAGGCCGCCCCGGATCGCCTCTGCGTGCGGCATCTCCGCCTCGCCGGCGATGTGCAGGACCCGCCAGTCGGCAAGCAGCCGCTCAAGCCCCAGCTCGAGCGCGGCGGTGATACGCGCCACCGCCTGCGAGCCGCCGAAGACGAGGAGGAGGCGCTCATCCGGCCCGACTCCGAACGAGGCCCTGGCCGCCACACGTTCGACGCCTGCGAAGGAGCGGATCGGCGTGCCGGAGACGAAGCTGTGGCCCGGGAAGGTGTCGAGCGTCGGCGGGAACGAGACGGCCACGCGGGTCGCCATCCGGCCCACCGCGGCGGTCGCGCGGCCCGCCACCACGTTGCCCTCCCACAGAAGCGACGGGATGCCGCGCAGCCGAGCTGCCATCACGAGCGGGATGCCGAGGTAGCCGCCGGTGGTGAAGACGGCCGCTGGCCGCAGGCGCCCGAGCAGGCTCCACGCCTGCGGCACGGAGGCGGCCAGGCGCGCGGGGTCCGCCAGGAGGTGCACGTTCATGCCGCCGGAGCGCAGCGATCGGACCACCAACTGGTGGTACGGCAAACCGCCCACGTCGGCCACGATCCGTCGCTCGAGGCCACGGACGCCGCCAACGTAGGCGAGCTCAAGCCCTGGCCGCGCGTCGCGGAGCGCGTGTGCGACGGCCAGCGCGGGGTACACGTGCCCGCCGGTCCCGCCGCCCGACACCAAATACCGCATCGAGCAACGATCCTGTCTGTGTGGTCTCGCGCGAGATCGACAGCAGGATGCCGACCGCCACGAGGTTGATGGTGAGCGCGGAGCCGCCGTAGCTGATGAACGGCAGCGGGATGCCGGTGACCGGCATCAGCGCGGTGACGACCATCATGTTGACGCACGCCTGCGCCACCAGCCAGGTCGTGATGCCCGCCGCCAGCAGGCCGGAGAAGGTATCCGGCGCATGGATGGCGATCCGGTAGCCGTGGTACGCGACCACCATGAACAGGCCCAGCACGGTGAGCGTGCCGATCAATCCCCACTCCTCGCCGATGATGGCGAAGATGAAGTCGGTGGACGGCGCCGGGAGGTAGAGGTACTTCATCTTGCTGGCGCCAAGTCCCTGCCCGGCGATGCCCCCCATCGCCAGCGCCAGCAGGCCCTGGATGGTGTTATAGCCCGCGTCGAGCGGATCGCGGAACGGGTCGAGGAAGGTGCGAACGCGCTCTGCCTGGTAGGCGGTGCTGCTGATCATCAGCCAGGCCGTGCCTGCGATGGCGGAGCCGATGACGCCCAGGTACAGCAGGTTGGCCCCCGCCATGAAGAAGATGGCGAAGGTGGTGATGGCATAGACGCCGGCCGTGCCGAGGTCCGGCTCCAGCGCGATGAGGAGGAAGCCGGGGGCGGTCAGCAGGCCGAACGGGATGAAGCCGTTCCAGAAGGAGCGCACGCCGCGCCCTCGCCGGTCGAGCCAGTGCGCGAGGTAGATGCAAATCGCCAGCTTGGCGACCTCCGCCGGCTGGAAGCTGCCGATGCCCGGGATCACGATCCAGCGCCGCGAGCCGAAGTTCTCGGTGCCGATGCCGGGGATGAGGACGGCGGCCAGCAGGACCAGCGTGGCCACGTAGGCGGGGATGGCCAGGTAGCGCAGCAGGCGGAAGTCGAGCCGGCTGGCGAGGAACATCGCGCTCAAGCCGAGCGCCGCCCAGATCGCCTGCTGCATCCCCAGCGCCGCGGGATCGCTGCTGGCCAGGTACGACTGGACGCTGGAGGCCGAGTAGACCATCACCACGCCGATCGCCACCAGCGCCAGGACGGCGACCAGCAGCGGGTAGCTGACCTGGTGGCGCTCACGTCGTACGCCCGCCACCCGTCCGGCGGCGGGACGGCGCGCAACGGCGGCCACGGCGCTCATTGCTGCCCTTCC
>DASSCW010000239.1:0-3392 GCA_035697465.1 Candidatus Limnocylindria bacterium
GCTCGCCGTGGTGCTCGA
Source organism: Candidatus Limnocylindria bacterium (assembly GCA_035697465.1). Taxonomy (GTDB): domain Bacteria; phylum Chloroflexota; class Limnocylindria; order QHBO01; family QHBO01; genus DASSCW01. The sequence continues at coordinate 19 of DASSCW010000239.1, forward strand.
CCACGGCGGCCACCGGGTCGGTGGGCGCAACGTTGAACCGATCGCCCGGCAGGTCGCTGACGCTGGTGGCGCGGAAGATCCGCGCCAGCTCCTCAGGCGATCGCGGTTGGGCGAAGCGGCCGCACATGGTGGCCGCTCAGGCGCCGGGCCTTAAGCCTCTGAGGCGGCGCACTCCGGGCACATGGCGGCCGCGGGGATAGGAGGCTGCGGCGACCCGGTCGCGCGGGGAAGGGTCTTGCCACAGACGGTGAATTCGGGATCTCGCTGGACGTGCACCTTCGAGAACTGCCGGTCGGGCAGGCGCCAGGTGACATAGCGACGCTCGTTGACGCTGGTTGCCATGGTGCTCCTCGGAGTAGGGGCGGCGGGCTGGCCGCGAAGGGGAGAGACATTATGCCTCAAAACGCCGATTTACGCCAGTGGTCAGACCGGGCGAGCGGCGGCCGTCCGAGCGCGGCATCATGGTGCCGATGGCGCACATCGGCATCCTCACCGGCGGCGGCGACGTGCCGGGGCTCAACTCCGTGATCAAGAGCGTCGTCTATCGCGCGTCCGAGCTTGGCTGGCAGGTCACCGGCATCCGGCGAGGCTGGCAGGGTCTGACGCACGTCCAGCCAGGGCCTGATGGCGACGCGGAGTACGTCCGCCCGCTCGACCGGCGGAGTACCCGCGCCATCGACCGCACCGGCGGCACGATCCTGCACACTTCGCGCACGAATCCCGGAAACATGCCGGAGGAATCCCTGCCGGTGCACCTCGACGGGGCCGAGCGGGAGCGCTACCGGACCGACGACGGGCACTATGACCTGACGCCGATCGTGCTGCGCAACCTGGAGGCCCTCGGCCTGACGCACCTCGTTGCGATCGGCGGCGACGACACGCTGAGCTACGCGGCTCGCCTGGGCCGCGAAGGGATCCCGCTGGTGGCCATCCCGAAGACGATGGACAACGACGTGTGGGGCACCGAGTACTGCATCGGCTTCTCGACCGCCGTCACCCGCGCCAAGGAGCTGATCAACCGCCAGCGCACGACGCTGGGCAGCCATGAGCGGATCGGCGTCTTCCGGATCTTCGGCCGCAACGCTGGCTACAGCGCGTGGTACGCCGCCTACGTGACGAGCAGCCGCTGCGTGATTCCGGAGGCGCCCTTCGAGCTCGGGACGCTCGCCGAGCTGCTGATGGAGGATCGGCGCCTGAATCCGAGCGGCTACGCCCTGGTGGTTGCCTCGGAGGGCGCGGTGTGGACCGGTGCCTCACTCCAGGAGTTCGGCGAGGTGGATGCCTACGGCCACCGACGCAAGGCCGATGTCGGCTTCGCCCTGGCCGAGGAGCTGCACACCATGACCGGCGTCGATACGGTCCACTCGGACCTGACGTACGACCTCCGCAGCGGTGACCCGGACGCGCTCGACCAGATGGCAGCCACCACCTTCGCGAACATCGCGGTCGAGCTTCTGGCGGAAGGCATCAGTGGTCGCATGGTCGCGATCCACGGCGGCAAGTACACGCACGCTCCGCTGCCCGATGCGTCGCTGGGCTCCCGGAGGCTGGATGTGCCGAGCATGTACAACACGGAGCGCCTTCGTCCGCGCTACGACAGCCGCCTGGGGATGCCCCTGCTGCTGGGTCGCGCGCTGGAGGACTAGCGGCCGAATCAGTCCTCGGGCGCCTCGTCCTCGAGCCGAAGGTCCGGCCCCAGTGCGGCGCGCATCGCAGCCACCGTTGCCCCGAGGTCGGTTCCTGGTGGTCCGGTCAACACGAGCCGCCGGCGCGTGGGCACCGATGGCTGCGCGGATGCCTCGGCTTCCTCCAATTGCGCCAACGCCGAAGCAGCAGCTCCGCGGAGCGCCTGATCGCGGCGCAGGACGAGCCCGTGATAGATGGCCAGCGCTGCCGCCACGACCAGGGCCGCCAGCGGCAGAGCGATCTGCGATGCGACGTTGTCGGTGACATCGACCTGCAGGATGGCGCTGACGAACCGGTACAGCAGGTAGGCGAGATTGCCGAGGCTGGTGATCAACGCCACAGCCACCACGATCAGCAGGTACGCGCGTCGAACCGTGGAGCCTGCTTCCTCGACCGGCGATGCGGCGCTCCGCCGCTGGAGACGCATCCAGTGCCACAGCCAGAGCACGGCGCCGATGACACCCAGCGCCAGCCAGCGCGCCACGTCGGCACGCCAGAAGTCAAGGTCGCCACGATTCCCCCCGAGTGCGATGTCGAAGAGCAGCCCAAGGAGCCCACCTGCGCCTCCCGCCGCGGCGCTTAACCCGACGAGCGAGACGACCGAGGAGTCAAGGCGGTCGACGGTCGCCGTCCGGCTGGGATCCTCGGCCGCCATCGACTCGGCGCGCATCCACCGCAGGTGGAGCCACCAGGCCACGATCCACGGCAGCAGGCTGAGCAGCGGCCCGCCGATGGCCAGCGGTGCGCCGTCGCTTGCGATGAGGTCATCGACACCCAGCGCGAGCCCGATTGATGTGCTCAGCGCCTGCGTGCCGAAGATGACGATCGCAATCGCCGACGCGCCGATGGCGGCCACGAAGTACGCGAGGCGCAGACGCGCGCCACGTTCGCTGGTCCCGCGCCAGCCCGGGTCGTGGATGAGGCTGGTGGCGTACCACCAGTGCCCCACCATGACGATGCCCCAGCCGATGATGCCGGCCGCCGCATCGGCGATGACGCGTCCGCCGAAGTCGACGTTGCCGAAGTCGGGCACCGTGCCCGTGATGTCCGCAAGCACGCCGCTGAGCAGAGTTCCGATGTTGACCGAGGTCAGCACGAGCCCCAGCAGCGCCGCGCCGTACAGGTAGACGCGCGGGATCCATGCCGCCGCGCCGGAGAGGGCTGTGCCACTGAGGTCGCGCCGGCGGATGGCGGCGTGGTACGCCCAAGCCGCCGCTGTCACCAGCAACGTTGCCAGCGAACCCCCCAGATCGTTCGTGAAGAACCCGTCGGTGTCGACGAACCCGACCATGCGGCGGGCCAGCTCGGTGAGCAATTGAATGCCTGCCAGCACGCCGAAGGCGAGGAGGGCGGTCAGGACGATGGTGAGGTACAACGCCCTGACCGCCGAGCCTCGCTCCTCGTCTCGCGCCGGGTTGTCTGCGCGCATGCTGCGCTCGACGAGCAGCCAGTGGATCGTCCACACGATCAGGCCGACCACGATCAACGCAATTGCCAGGCTGAGCTGCTGCCGATCGTCGGCGGTGCCCCCGAGGCGGTCACCGCGCCCGATGCCCGCCGCGTGGAATGTGACGGTCAGGAGCGAATTCAGGCCCACCAGAAGGACGCCCAGGGTCACCCCGGACATCAGGTACATGTAGAGGCGGCGCGCGGTCTGCATCGGGCTCTCCTAGAAGGGAAATTCGCCG
>DASSCW010000240.1:0-2704 GCA_035697465.1 Candidatus Limnocylindria bacterium
CACGCCCAGCACCAGGGCCAGCGCGCAGAAGAGCAGGAAGAGCGGGACGCTGTTGTCGATGGCCACCAGGTAGACGCCGAGGCCGAGGAGGGCCGCGAAGAGAGCGCCAGTCACGACCTGCGAGCCGGGGTACTTGACGGGCCTGGCAGCCACGATCCCCTGCAGCTTTCCGAAGGCGATCACCGAGCCTGTCAGCGACACCGATCCGATCACGGCGCCCAACAGCGTCGCGATCATGAACGGCAGAGACAGCAGCTCACCGGGGTGCTCGCCCGTGTCGCGCAGGAACTCGGCCACCGCCACCAGGGCGGCCGCGCCGCCGCCGGCGCCGTTGAAGATGGCGACCATCTGCGGCATGGCAGTCATCGCCACACGCCGCGCGCCAAGGACGCCGATGACCGACCCAATCAGCCCGCCGACCAGCAGGATCCACCACGCGTTGGCGAGCATGTTGTCAACGGAGAAGACGGTCCACAGGATGACCAGCGCCATGCCGGCCGCCCCCAGCTGGTTGCCGCGGCGGGCAGTGGCCGGTGAGGCCAGGAACTTGAGCGCCAGGATGAAGGTGACCGACCCGACCAGCCAGACGACGTAGGTCAGGATCTCGCGCAGCTCCACTTAGCCCTTCTCCCCGGGCCGCTTGCGGAACATCTCCAGCATCCGGTCGGTGACCACGAAGCCCCCGACCACGTTGATCGTCCCCAGCGTCACGCCCAGGAGCGCCAGCACGATCGCGAGCGGCCCCTCGGCCGTGGCGGCCACGAGCATCGCACCCACCACGATCACGCCGTGGACCGCGTTGGCGCCGCTCATGAGCGGCGTGTGGAGCATGGTCGGCACCTTGGAAACGACCTCGTAGCCGACGAAGGCGGCGAGCACCAGGATGAAAAGCGCGGCGACGAGCGCGAAAGGATCGATCGTGCTGGCGTCCATCAGGATTGCCCCTTCTCTGCCTTAGCCTCTGGCTGGGCCGGCGCGGCCGCCGGCTCCGCCGCGGGCGGAGGAGGCGCGGGTTCGATGCCCATCGCCTTCGCGGTTGCCTCATGGACGACCTTGCCGTCGTGCGTGATGGTGGCGCCGGCCGTGATCTCGTCCGCGAAGTCGAGCTCCAGCTTGCCCTCCGACAGAAGGTGCGCCACCAGGGTCTGGATGTTCTTGGCGTACATCTGGGTGGCGCTGCCGGGCATCGTGGCGGGCAGGTTGGTGAAGCCGATGATCCGCACCCCGTTCTCAGTGACGATCTCCTTGCCGGCCTCGGTCAACTCCGTGTTGCCGCCCATCTCGGCCGCCATGTCGACGATCACGCTGCCGGGTCGCATGGTCTTGATCATCTCGGCGGTGATCAGCTTCGGTGCCGGCCGGCCGGGGATCAGGGCAGTGGTGATGACCGCATCGGCCTCACCAACCCGACCGGCGATGAGCTCGGCCTGGCGGCGCTTGTAGTCGTCGCTCATCTCGCCTGCGTAGCCGCCGGCGGTCTCAGCCTGGGCCTTCTCCTCGTCGGTCATCTCGACCTCCAGGAAGGTGCCGCCCAGCGACTGGACCTGCTCCTTGACGACCGGCCGCACGTCGGTCGCCTCGACCACGGCGCCGAGGCGCTTGGCGGTGCCGATGGCCATCAGGCCCGCCACGCCGGCGCCGAAGACCAGGACGCGTGCCGGGCGGACCGTGCCGGCGGCGGTGGTGAGCAGCGGCATGAACTTCGGCAGGCGTTCCGCTGCCAGCAGCACTGCCTTGTAGCCACCGACCGTCGCCTGGCTGGAAAGTGTGTCCATCGACTGCGCACGGGTGATGCGCGGGATGGCGTCCATGCTGATGGCAGTGACGCCTGCCTTCGCGAGGCGCTCAGCCAGCTGTGGATTGGCGAGCGTGCCCAGCGTGCCGATCAGCACCGTGCCAGGCTTGAGGAAGGAGATCTCCTCGTCCGTCGGCCGCCCGACGCGCAGGACCATGTCGGCCTGGCCGTAGAGGGCTGGCGCGTCCGGCACGATCGTGGCGCCCGCCTCGCGGTATGCCTCGTCGAGCAGAAACGATCCCTCGCCGGCGCCGGCCTGGACCAGAACCTCGACCCCCTCACCCACGAGCTGGCCGGCAGCCTGCGGAGTCAGGGCGACACGCGTCTCGCCGGATGCGCTCTCGCGCGGGACAGCGATCTTCATCGAGCTCCGAGGTTGCGATGGGGCGTTGCACACGCAGACCGGCCGGGCTGGCCGTGCGTGGCGGTTTGGAATGCGGAGTGTAGCAGGGGACCCGCGTCCGCTGGGCTGACATACCCGGATCGGGATGACGATCGGCCCTCGCCGCGCTTCGACCGAATCGCGTACGGTGCATGCTGACCCGGCGAGCGATCGAGAGGACCTCCGAAGGCATGAGCTTCGTTGTCGACAGCGTCAGCAAGTCGTTCGGGCCCGTTCGGGCCCTTGAGGGGGTCAGTTTCACCGTTGAGCCCGGTCGCATCTTCGGCTTGCTGGGGGCGAACGGCGCCGGTAAGACAACGTGTATGCGCATCGCGCTCGACATCCTCCGGCCGGACGCAGGCAGCGTGACGTGGCGAGGCACGCCGAACACGCAGCTCCCTCGCGACACGTGGGGATACCTGCCGGAGGAGCGCGGCCTCTACCTGCGGATGAAGGTCATCGACGTCCTCCGCTTCTTCGCGTCGCTCTATGGCGTGCCGGCCAGCACGGCCACTCGAACTGTCGAT
>DASSCW010000241.1:0-2448 GCA_035697465.1 Candidatus Limnocylindria bacterium
GCCTGTACCGGACGCTCCAGGAGGCAGGGGCCGAGGTTGTGGTGAACGGGCACGACCACAACTACGAGCGCTTCGCTCCGCAGGACTGGAACGGCACGGCGCATCCGGACGGCATCCGCCAGTTCGTGGTCGGCACCGGCGGGCGCAGCCACTATCCACGCGCGACCGTGCAGCCAAACAGCGAGGCGTGGAATGAGACGGCGTACGGCGTGCTGAGCCTGGCGCTCGGCGACGGCTGGTACCGCTGGCGATTCGTGCCGGCCGTGGCGGGCGCGTACTCCGACTCCGGGTCCGGCGACTGCCACTGACCGCCATCGACGGCGGTGACTGCTAGAGTCCTGCCCGATGCATGTCTCGATCATCGGTGCCGGTTACGTAGGCCTGGTGACCGGCGCTGGGCTGGCCCGTCTGGGCCATGCCGTCTCGCTGGTCGAGATCAATCCCGCGCGCCTCGGCCCGCTCCTGGAGGGGCGCGTGCCATTCCACGAGCCTGGCCTGCAGGAGCTGCTGAGCGCTGGCCTGGCATCCGGCACCCTGCGGGCTACCGGCGATGTCGGCGAGGCCCTGGCTGCGGCCGAGCTGGTGATGGTCTGCGTGGGGACGCCGCTGCGCGATGACGGGGACGCGGATCTCAGCCAGGTGGCGGCCGCGTGCCGGGACATCGCCCGCCACGCTCCCAGCCTGCCGGTCGTCGTTCGCAGCACCCTTCCGCTGGGGAGCACCGTGCACCTCGCAGAGTGGCTGGGCCGGCCCGACCTGAGCGGCGTCCTGACCAACCCGGAGTTCCTGCGCCAGGGCTCGGCTGTCGCAGACTTCCTGAAACCGACCCGCATCGTGGTGGGCTGCGTGGGCGGGGCCGACAGTGCTGCCGTCGCGCAGGTGCGAAGCCTCTTCGCCCAGCTCGACGCGCCGTTCATGGTCACCGACTTCGCCTCGGCCGAGATGATCAAGAACGCCGCCAACGCGTTCCTGGCCACCAAGCTGAGCTTCATCAACGAGGTCGCCGACCTGTGCGAGGCGTATGGCGCGAGCGTCGATGATGTGGTGCGAGGCATCGGCCTTGACCCACGCATCGGCGCGTCGTACCTGCGCCCCGGGATCGGCTTTGGTGGCTCTTGCCTGCCCAAGGAGCTTGCCAACATGGTGCGCCTGGGGCGCGCCCACGAGCTGCAGATGCCGCTGATGACCGGCGCCGCGATCACGAACGAGGAGCGGCCTGCGCGCGTCGCCGATCGGCTCGAGCGCATGCTCGGCTCGCTGGCAGGCTCGCGCGTCGCCCTCCTGGGGCTCACCTTCAAGCCGCATACCGACGACACGCGCTACTCGCCGGCCATCGCCCTTTCGGAGGAGCTGCTCCGCCGCGGCGCGACGGTGGTGGCCCACGACCCAGTGCTGCGGCTCGACGCGGAGACCGTGCCGGCCGCCGTGGAGCGAGCCACAAACGTGGCCGGCGCGGTATCAGGGGCCGACCTGATCGTGCTGGCGACGGAGTGGCCCGATTACCTTGACCTCGATTGGGCGGGCCTGGCCGGGACGGCGCGCCGAACGCTCCTGTACGACGGCCGTGGCGTGCTGGATCGGGACGCCGCGGAGCGAGCCGGCTGGACCGTCGCGCGGGTGGGCATCGGCGACGGCGCTCACTCGGAGGTCCTCGAGGCGGCCGCAGGCTCCCGGGAAGGATCGCGGAACGGGGCCGATGGCCCCTGACGAGGCGCCGCGACTCCCGGACTTCATCATCGGGGGGGCGATGAAGTCGGGAACGACCTCGCTCCACCACATGCTGAATGCGCAGCCCGGCGTCTTCATCCCGGACGCCGAAATCTTCTTCTTCGACGTCGACGACTTCGAGCAGCACCCCGATTTCTTCACGGACCGATCCGGCCGATGGATCTCCCACGACTTCGGCGCCGACGGGGCCGGGTACCTCGATGCCTACGCGAGCCGGTTCGGGCTCGCTCCTGACGGCGCATTGATTGGCGAGGACTCGACGACCTACCTCGCTTCACGGAGGGCGCCCGAGCGGATCGCCCGGATGCTGCCCGCCGTCCGCATGATCTTCGTGCTGCGGGACCCGGCCAGCCGCACTTACTCTCACTACTGGCACCTCATGCGAACGGGCCGGGCCACCGCCAGCTTCGAGACGATGCTGCGCCACCAGCCGGGCACCATGATCCAGCGCAGCCTCTATCGCGAGCAGGTGGCCCGCTACCTGGCTGTCCTTCCACGGGAACAGATCCACGTGGTCGCCTTCGAGCGACTGGTCTCTGAACCGATGGGTGTTCTGGCCGAGGTCGGCCGCTTCCTCGGCCTGACCGAGGTCCAGGAAGTGCCTACCGATGCCGTCCATCGCAACCGCGCCCAGGTCCCTCGCGTACTGGCGCTTCAGCGCCTGGCGAACCGCATTCGCGGCGGGCGGACGGGACCGCTCCTGGTTGCGCGATCGAGCAC
>DASSCW010000242.1:0-4170 GCA_035697465.1 Candidatus Limnocylindria bacterium
GGCCCCACCAGGCTGACGCCGTTCCAGAGCTCCTTCTGCCGCGCGTCGGCGATCCGCCGGCGGAAGGCGGCGGCCAGCACATCCGGGTCGTCGCCGCCGGCCGGCCGATCCGGCCACGCGTCCTTCAGCGTGTCCAGGTAGCTCAGCCGCACGCTATCGGCCCGCTCGTCGCGCGGCGCCACCGCGTCGTGCAGGTCCGGAAGCCGCTCATCCAGGTCCCGGACGAGGCGGATGCGCGCCCCCATGACCCGGGCGCCCACCTCCGCCAGCTGGGCATCCCAGAAGCCGAGGCCATCCTCCGTCGCCTCCTCGCGGCGGATGGCGCGCAGGAGGGCGTTGCGCTGGGCGAGCACCCGCGTCAGCTCGGCCAGGTCGCGCGCGGCACGCCGATCGCGCTGCGCCAGGATCGCGTCGAGGAACCGCCGCCTGTCCGAGGGCGCGCCGATCAGGAGCAGCATCTCTTCCGGCCGGAAGAGGACCGACCTGGCCGTCTCGCCCACGCTGGCTGCGCGCCGAGGCACGCCGTTTACCAGCAGTCGCTTGCGGATCTCGGCCGGCGCGAGCTCGCCCGGCAGGAGCAGCTCGATGCTGGACGCTGGCCCGTCGCCCGCCCCATCGGCGAGGTCCAGCCTGACGCGGGCGAACTGGCGCCCGTGCCGGACCATCTCGTGGTCACCGCCAGCTCGATGCGATCGACCGGTGATGGCCACGTGCACCGCCTCGAGCAGGTTCGTCTTGCCGGCGCCGTTGGGTCCGGCCACGATCGTCAGGCCGGGGTCGGGATGCAGCTCTGCGGCCGGATAGCTGCGGAAGTCGGTGAGCGCCAGACGGGTCAGGCGCATGGCGCCGGCATCGGTCTTCAGGAGGCCGTGCGGACCGGCATGATGACGTGCACGTAGTCGTCCTTGCCGACCCCGCGGACGACACCAGGCGCCAGCGGCCCCGACAGCTCCAGCGCGGCCTGGTCGGCTCGCAGATTGGCCAGCACGTCGATCAGGTAGCGCGCGTTAAAGGCGATCGTTGTCGGTTGGCCCTCGACCGTTGCATCGAGGGTGTCGGCGTTTTCGCCCACGTCCGCCGCGTGCGCGGTGATGGCCAGCCCCTCGCTGCCGTCGCCAGAGAGCTCGACCTTGACGATGTTTGCGCTGTCCCGGGCGAAGATGCTGGCCCGCCGCGCGCCGGCCAGGAACGACTCGCGGTCGATCACTGCGCGGCTGGAGTGGGCGGTCGGGATGACCGGCTCGTAGTTCGGGAACTGGCCCTCGATCAGCCGTGAGACGAGGTCGATGCCCTCGACGTGGAAGAGCACCTGGCTCTTGTTGGGGGTGATGGTGATGTCGATCGGGTCATCCGAGTCCGGCAGGATGCGGATGAGCTCGGCGTAGGATCGCGCCGGCACCACGATGCTCACTTCAGGGTTGACCGATCGGCTGGTCGCCACCGTCCGTACCGCGATGCGGTAGTTGTCGGCGGCGGCCAGGGTCATCGACTCCCCCACCAGTCGGGTCAGCACACCGGTCAGGATCGGGCGGCTCTCGTCGCTGGCGGCGGCGAAGACGACCTCGCCCAACGCATCGCGCAGCTGCCGCGAGTCGACGCTGGTGGACGGCGTGTCGCCGATGGCCGCCACGACCGGGAACTCATCGGCGTCGATGCCCTTGATGCTGGACCGGCTGCCGCCGCAGGTCACCTTGAGGGTCCGGTCCTTGGACGACAGCTGCAGATCGATGCGCTGGTTGGGCAGCGACATGACGAGGTCGGTCAGGAGCTTGGCCGGAACGGTGATCTCGCCCTCGGCCTCCACCTTGCCGGGGAGCCAGCAGTTGATGCCGATCTCCAGGTTGGTGGCGGTGAGCTTGAGCCCGTTGTCGGCTGTCTTGAGCAGGACGTTGGCGAGCACCGGCAGGGTGGCCCGACTGCTGACTGCGCGGCTGACGATCCCGAGCCCACGCGCCAGGTTCTCCTGCATCACCGAGATGTTCATCGAGCCTTCACCCTCACCTGCCCGCGACATCTCGCCCTACCGCGGAGCGCTTTTCCGTACCGTTACGAAACCAATGGAAGGATACCTATTCCGCCGTCATCCCTCGTAGGGGTGTGGACGGTGTGGATGGGACCCCGCCTCCGTGCTGCGAACACCCTGGATTAGCTGTGCGTATCCAGCCGCTGGCGGTGGACGGACTGGCCCGATGGAGGGCGGCACGGTGGGCAGCCGCTGGATAAGCGATCGCCACGAGGCGCCTCCTGGAAACCGGCGAAGTCCGTTGTCCACCGGATCGAGCCCGGTTATCCACCCGATCACTCGGAGTAGATCATCTCCCGCACCGCACTGATCTCACGCCGCATCTCGTCATTCTCGGCCAGCTCGGTAGCGATCTTGGCGCAGGCATGCAGGACGGTTGAGTGGTCGCGCCCTCCCAGCTCGGCGCCGATCCGCAGCAGCGAGATGTCGGTCTCCTCGCGGATCAGGTACATCGCGATCTGGCGCGGCACCACGATGGCGCGATCGCGCTTCGAGCTGCGCAGCTGGTCCAGGTTGACGCCGTAGTAGTCGGCCACCGCGCGCACGATGCGCTGCGGGGTGATCGACCGCTTCTTGGGGTTGTACATGACGTTGCTCAGCACGGCCGACGCGAGCTCGTTGTTGATCGGCATGCCGGACATGGAGGCGTAGGCGATGACCCGGTTGAGCGCGCCCTCCAGCTCCCGGACGTTGCTCACCACCTTGCGGGCGATGAACTCGATCACCTCGGCGGGGATCAGGTTGAGCTGATCCTCGGCCTTGCTGCGAAGGATGGCGATGCGGGTCTCGAGGTCGGGCGGGGTCAGGTCGGCGATCAGTCCCCACTCGAAGCGGGACCGGAGCCGTTCCTCGAGCGTGGTGATCGCCTTCGGCGGCCGGTCCGAGCTGAGCACGATCTGCTTGCCGGCCTCGTGGATCGCGTTGAAGGTGTGGAAGAACTCCTCCTGGGTCCGCTCCCGCTCGGCGATGAACTGGATGTCGTCGATCAGCAGCACGTCGATGCGGCGATATCGGTTCCGGAAGTCCTCCATCTTCTGCTCGCGGATGGAGTTGATGAAGTCGTTGGTGAACTTCTCGCTGGTCGCATACAGGATCCGCTTGCGCGGGAACTTGATGGCCACCGCGTTGCCGATGGCGTGCATCAGGTGGGTCTTGCCCAGGCCCACGCCGCCGTACAGGAAGAGCGGGTTGTAGGCATGCCCCGGCCGTTCGGCCACGGAGAGGGCCGCCGCGTGCGCCAGCCGGTTGGCGCTGCCCACGATGAAGTTCGCGAACGCGTACCGGCCATTGAGATTGACGCTGTTGCCGCCCGCTGACGCGGGTGGTGGTGGCAGCCCGTCCTCATCGGCTTGGGATGGGACCGGGCCTGGCGCATCGGCGACCACGAACTCGACCTGGACCGATCCACCGACCACACGGGCCAGGGTCTGGCTCACCAGGGTTCGGTAGCGGTTGTCCAGCCAGTCACGCGCAAATCCATTCGGGGCGGCGATGCGAAAGCGGCTCTCATCGATCTCGGCGAGGGTGGTGTCCTTCAGCCAGGTCTCGAAGTTGGCGGGCGAGAGGCTGACCTGCAGCTCTCCCAGGACGGCGCGCCACACCTGCTTCGCATCCATCAATCGCCGTCTCCAATGGGCTAACCCGGGGGTACTCGGGCCGGGAATCCTACTCCCTCCGGACGGCGCGGAACCGCTGATTCGGTCATCCGGCGTCGGGGGTCGCGGTAGTGTAGCAGCGACCTTTTGCCGGGGGCAATGGATTCGCTGACACTTCCTCCGAAAAGCTGCCCCACGCCATGGACCGGGTCGATCAACCCAGCTGTCGCGCCTCCGGGAGCCCTTGCTTGATGAACCCGATTGGTGGGTACGAGTGCCCCGACCACGCGGCGTCAAGGATCATCGACGGCGTCGATAAGGCACGCGGACGGGCCAGTCCCGCGTTTGACACCCATCTTGGGCGGTGCGGTATCATCGGCCCGCAGAGCGAGACGAGCCGGAGACGGCCATCGCGTGAGGCTGGCGACGAGCCAGCCGTTCGTGTGTTTCCGGGCATTCGCCTCGCCCGCCGCTGAATGAGGACTAGCACGCTCCGATGAAGAGGACCTACCAGCCCAAGAAGCGCGCACGGAAGCGCGAACACGGCTTCCG
>DASSCW010000243.1:0-2297 GCA_035697465.1 Candidatus Limnocylindria bacterium
ACTCCGCGCACTGATCTACATGCCCCGCGGTGCCGTGGATGTCAGCGAACGGCGGCATTGGTCCGCGCGCAACCTTTACCGCTCTGCTGCGCCGCGAGGGCGCGCTGTCCCCGATCCCGAAGGACGGCCACGCCGATACCCAGTGGGCGAGGTGAGCCATGCCAGAAGCGAGCGACGTCGGCTAAAGCAGCGGTCGGCGCCCGGTTTACGTCACCCAATTTACCGGACCGATCGCTCCAGCAATCGGACGGTAGTAGAACGATCCGATTCGTCGTCGACCTACCGCCAAACCAGCTTGGGCCGGGATGGCGGCGCAAGGTGAGCTGACCTCAATGCGGCACAACCAACGCACAGAAGCGCCATACACAGGCTCCGAACCACCGCCTGCACCGCACCGTCGCGAGAAGCGTGCCCAAGAGGCTCTGCTGGCCTTCCAGAGAGCAGAACGGCACGAGCAGCAGGCCCTAGCAGGCTGCTGAAAAAGTAAGCGAAAGGGGATCGACACGTCGATCCGCTCGTACTACCATGCTCTCACTCACGAAGGGAGCTGACCGATGCGTGGATCCGACGAGCAGCCGGGATCGATGTTCAGCTACATCTCGCTGGACGAGCGAGTGCCGCAGGATCACCCGCTGCGGACGATCCGCCGCATCACCGATCGGGCACTTGAGCGGCTGTCGCCGCGCTTCGGGACGCTGTACATCAATGTCGGCCGGCCGTCGATTCCGCCGGAGAAGCTGTTGCGTGCGCTGCTGCTGCAGGCGCTGTACACCATTCGCAGCGAGCGGCAGCTGATGGAGCAACTGGAGTACAACCTGCTGTTTCGCTGGTTTGTCGGGCTGGGGATGGACGACGCGGTGTGGTCGCCCACGACGTTCACGAAGAATCGTGATCGGCTGCTCGATGGTGACATCGCGGCCGCCTTCTTTGAGGCGGTGCTGATCCATGCCGACAGCGCACGCCTGTTGTCCACCGAGCACTTCACGGTGGACGGCACGCTGCTCGAGGCGTGGGCGAGTCAGAAGAGCTTCCGGCCGCGCGACGACGATCCGCCGAGCGAGGCCGGCGGCAATCCCGCCGTGAACTTTCATGGCCAGCGGCGCAGCAATGCCACGCACCAGTCGATAACCGATCCCGACGCGCGCCTGTACAAGAAGGCCCGCGGCCGCGAAGCCAGGCTCGGGTACTTGGGTCATGTGCTGATGGAGCATCGATCGGGTCTGATCGTGAAGGCCACCGTCACGCCCGCCGATGGCCACGGTGAACGGGATGCGGCGTTGGTGATGATCGAGGGCGTCCCCGGTCGCCAGCGCATCACGGTCGCGGCGGACAAGGGATATGACGCGCGGGATTTCGTCACTGGGCTGCGCGCGATGCAGGTGACGCCACACCTCGCGCAGAACACGACTGGTCGCCGGAGCGCCATCGACGGTCGCACGATCCGGCACGCGGGCTACGCGATCAGTCAACAGAAGCGGAAGCTGGTCGAGCAAGGCTTCGGCTGGATGAAGACGATCGGTGGCCTCCGCACGCTGCGACATCGCGGCGGCGCGCTCGTCACCTGGGTCTTCACCTTCACCGCGGCCGCGTACAACATCGTGCGGCTGCGGCGCCTGCTGGAAGCCACCGCGTGACCGGAGGACCGACGACGCACCAGGCAGCTCCGCGGTCGTCGTTGACCGCCGAGCCACTGGATCGGACGAAGAGACTGTGACGATGAAAGTCACTATTTCAGCAGCCTGCTAGAGGCGACTGAGCGTCATGACGTCTGTGTCAGCGCCCTGGCGCGTCTGGACGCCCGGAACGAGCGCAAGGCGGCCGAGGAGCTCCTGCAACCTACCGGCACATTGGTTCGAGGTGCCGGCGAGGTCGTGTCCTACGACCCCGGCTCAGACGGCATGACTGAGACGTTACAACCGGCCATCTACCGGGCGCTGGAGAATCCGACCTCCGTGTCTGTGGAGGCGGCTGAGCGACGACTGAGCGCCTGCCTCGGCGCGCAGGTTCTCGAGCCCGCCATAGATGCTGCCGCCTCGGCACAAGCGAGCAACTCCCTCGAGAAGATGTTCTGCCATCAGATGGCAGCGGCCCACCACCACGCTATGAGGCACCTGGAGCGATCGCTCGTGGACCGGCTACCGCCCGCGGAGCAGGTTCGGTACACGAACGCGGCCGCGCGACTCATGGACGTCTACAGGGAAGGCATGCTGGCCTGGAGGCGCCTGAAGTGCGGCACGACCCAAACCGTCGTGGTCCAGCACGTTCAGGTCGCGTCGGGCGGCCAGGCGCTTGTCGCC
>DASSCW010000244.1:0-2197 GCA_035697465.1 Candidatus Limnocylindria bacterium
AGCCGCACGGCCCGGCCTCGTAGCAGAAGCTGAGCTGCCGGTGGCGGGCCTTCAGCCGCTCGACCAGGCGACACAGCGCCTCCGGGCTGCTAGGCCGAACTTCCGACTTCGGAATGAGCTAAGCGACTGAGATTACGATAAAGGGCTGGCGTTGTCGTCAGATTTGTAGCCATGTATCATGGATCTTTTGCCTTGATCTTTAGCTTGGCTGGCCGCATTGTGAGGCCATGTACATCGAGGCCGTGCCGAACCGCTCCTCGCCGCCCGCCATCCTCTTGCGCGAGTCCTACCGCGATGGCGGCAAGGTCAGGAAGCGCACGCTGCTCAATCTGAGCGCCTGGCCGCGCGAGCTGGTCGAAGGGTTGCGCGCCCTGCTCAAGGGCGGCACGGTCATCCCGGCCGGGCAGGAGTCCCTGACCATCACCCGCTCGCTGCCGCACGGCCATGTCGCCGCCGTGCTCGGCACGCTGCGCCAGATCGGTCTCGACCGCCTGCTCGGCCCCCAAGGCCACCGCTGCCGCGATCTGGTCGTGGCTCTGATCGTCAGCCGGATCCTCGCCCCGACCTCGAAGCTGGCGACCGCCAAGGCGCTCGATCCGGCCACCGCCGCCTCCAGCCTGGGCACGGTGCTCGGCCTGGGGCCAGTCGACGAGGAGGAGCTGTATACCGCACTCGACTGGCTGCTGGCCCGCCAGCCGGCGCTCGAGACCGCGCTGGCCCGGCGCCACCTGCGGGGCGGCACGCTGGTGCTCTACGACGTCTCGTCGAGCTACGTCGAAGGCCGCTGCTGCGCGCTCGCGCGCTTGGGCTACAACCGGGACGGCAGGCAGGGCAAGCGGCAGATCGTCTATGGCCTGCTCTGCGCCGCCGATGGTTGCCCGGTGGCGATCGAGGTGTTCGCGGGCGACGTCGCCGACCCGAAGACCCTCGGCACGCAGATCGACAAGCTCAAGCAGCGCTTTGACCTCACCCACGTGGTCCTGGTTGGCGACCGCGGCCTGATCACCCAGGCCCGGATCGACGAGGACCTCAAGCCGGCCGGGCTGGATTGGATCAGCGCGCTGCGCGGCCCGGCCATCAAGGCGCTGGTGGACGGCGGGGCCTTGCAGTTGTCGCTGTTCGACGAGCGCGACATGGCGGCGATCACCGCGCCCGAGTTCCCCGGCGAGCGGCTGATCGTCTGCCGCAATCCCGACCTCGCCCGGGAGCGCAGGCGCAAGCGGGAGGCGCTCTTGGCCGCGACCGAGCGCGATCTGACGGCGCTCGCCGCCGCGGTGGCGCGCCGGCGCCGGCCGCTCAGCGGGGCCGCCGCCATCGGCCTCAAGGTCGGCGCGGTCCTCGATCGGCACAAGATGGCCAAGCATTTCGAGCTGACCATCAGCGACGATCGCTTCAGCTTCGCCCGCAAGACGCGGGAGATCACCGCGGAAGCGGCGTTGGACGGGCTCTACGTCGTGCGCACCAGCCTGCCCGCCGCGACCCTCGACGACGTCGGGACGGTGCGCGCCTACAAGTCGCTCGCTCTGGTCGAGCGGGCGTTCCGCTGCCTGAAGACGGTCGATCTCCAGATCCGCCCGATTTACCACTGGTTGGCAGACCGAGTGCGCGCCCACGTCTTCCTGTGCATGCTCGCCTACCATGTCGAGTGGCACCTGCGCGCCCGCCTCGCGCCCATGCTCTACGACGACGCCGATCAGGAGGCCGCCGCGGCGGCCCGCGCCAGCATCGTCGCCAAGGCCGAGCGCTCACCCTCGGCGATCGCCAAGCAGACCACCGGCCGCACCCCGGACGGCCTGCCGGTGCACAGCTTGGCGAGCCTGCTCGCCGATCTGGCCACGCTCACCCGCAACACCATGCTCAGCGCGCTCGCGCCCGAGCACCCCTTCACCCTCACGGCCCGCCCGACACCGATCCAAAACAAGGCCTTCGACCTCCTCGGTCTACCCCCCGCCCGTACCCAGTAGCCATCCTCGCCTTCGAAGCAATCTCAAGGCAGATCAAGCGGTTGCGCCCGCAGAAAGAAGGAAGTTCCGGCTAGCCAGTCCCCGCGGCGGCGCCCTGACACTTCGGGCAGTGGCGGTTGCGGCAGGAGTTGTAGGCGATCAGGCGGTGGCCGCAGCCATCGCATTCCTCGACGTGCCCTCCCAGCTCGGCCGTGCGGCAGCGCACCAGGTCGCGCAACACGCGCCGCTGCTCG
>DASSCW010000245.1:0-3438 GCA_035697465.1 Candidatus Limnocylindria bacterium
GGCGACGCCCGCCTTCTGTGGCGGCCCGTCGGGCTCGCCGGTGACCGACATCAGCCCGCTCATAGCCTGGGCGAGGAGGTCGTAGGCGGGCAGCTCCGCGTCACGACCGGCGAAGCCGCCAACGGCGGCAACCACCAGGCGCGGATGCGCGGCGCGCAGCCGGTCGGCGTCCAGTCCCAGGCGAGCCGCGCTGCCCGGACGGGCGTTGTGAACCAGCAGGTCGGCGCCATCGGCGAGGCGGTCGAGCAGGGCGTGACCGCCATCGGTGCGGAGGTCCACGACAATGGATCGCTTGTTGCGGTTGACCGATGCGAAGTAGGCACTCCGCCGTTCTCCCGGATCGCCCCACCACGGAGGGCCCCAGCCGCGGCTCTCGTCTCCCGCCGGAGGCTCGAGCTTGACGACATCGGCGCCGAGGTCAGCGAGCAGCATCGTGGCGAACGGCCCCGCCAGGACACGGGAGCAGTCCAGGATGCGGAGGCCGCTCAGTGGGAGCGATCGGTCCATGCGTGGCGAAGGCTAGATGAGACGGTGAACATCGCGAGCCGCCGTGCGGTAGGCAATCCGTGAGGAGGAGCCGATGAAGGTGGGGGTGGTCATGCCGATTGGCCCGCAGGACGGCACCGGGGTAGTCCCACCCTGGGAGGCGACCCGTGCGGCAGCCGTGGCAACCGAGGAGGCTGGCTTTGACTCCGCCTGGGTCTACGACCACCTCCTGTTCCGATTCGGGACCGATCCGACCCAGGGCATCCACGAAGCCTGGACGGTCCTCTCGGCCGTGGCCGCGATCACCTCGCGTGTCGAGCTGGGCATCCTGGTGCTGGCCATGCCGTTCCGCAATCCTGCCCTGCTGGCCAAGATGGCGGCCACGCTCGAGGACGTGAGCGGCGGCCGTCTGATCCTGGGAGTCGGGTGCGGCTGGCACGAGCCCGAGTTCGATGCCTTCGACTTCCCGTTCGACCACCGCGTCGGACGGTTCGAGGAGGCGCTTGAGATCCTAGTGCCGGCGGTGCGTACGGGCCGCGCATCCTTCTCCGGTCGCTGGCACTCGGCGCGGGACGTCGAGATCCTGCCTGGCTACTCCCGCCCGGATGGGAAGCGGACCCCGATCCTGATCGCCGGCCGCCGGCCTCGCATGCTCCAGCTGGTCGCCCGTCACGCCGACGCCTGGAACGCGGCCTGGCTGGGTCCCGCCTCGCAGCTGCCACCCTGGCTCGAGCCGCTGCATGCTGCCCTGGCCGCGGAGGGTCGCGATCCCTCGACGCTGGAGATGACGGTCGGGATCAACGTGGTGCTCCCCGAGTTCGCCGACGAGGAGCATCCCCCGCTCGAGATCACCGGGTCGACGATCACGGGGACTCCGGAGCAGCTCGCTGCGGAGCTGTATGCCTACGCCGATTTGGGCGTCGGACACATCCAGGTCACGCTGGAACCGACTACGCCGCCCGCAATCCGGCACCTTGGAGAGGCGGTTGCGTTGTTCCGAAAAGGCCGCGAATAGCTGGGTCCGCTACAACAACACGAACCGTCCATTGATCTCGCAGATCAACACCGTGCCGTCCGCACGGTCCACTCCGCCGGCCTGGAATGGCTCGCGCACGGTAAGGATCGGTCGACCCGTCTGGTCGTACACGCGAAGTTCCGGATCAAGGCGTGCACTCCAGCCGCTGGGCCAGATCGGGACTCGTCGGCCCATCCGGTTGGAAACGATGAGGACCTGCTCGCCCGGCACGGCATCCGCATCGACCAAGAGCCGGACCGTTCCAAAGTCCACCCCTGCGCAGCCGAACCCGGGCGCGTCCGATGGGTGCGTCCTGATTGGAATGTCCTGTGCGCTGGGCGAAGGCGTCGGGGCACTGCACGCTGAGATCAGAGCCAGCAGCAGCGCCGCCGCCGAGCTCGACCTCATGAATGCTGCGAATGCGTCACGCGATTCCCATCAGGACGTGGCGGCCGGTTCGACGGCGGAGGCGGCGCAGCACGGGGCCGACCACCCGCACGCCGCAGACCGCGCACCGCGTCCAGCGACCGTCGCGCACCAGTCGCACGACGTGCTCCTCGACCAGGACACGCATCGGCGGTCGTCGTCTCGCCCGCTCGCGCAGCTGCGCTCGACGTCCCCGCCACGCGGCATCCGCGCCGGGGACGCCGAGGATCCGGGCATGGCCAAGGGAGCTCGGATAGCGCATCGACTCGCCTGCCAGGGCCGCGCCATCCGCCACGCCGTGCCGGCGGTAGAGATCAAAGGCGCACGCGTAGAAGGCCGCATCGTGGTGTCGGGCGCGGCGGCGCCTGCGCGAGGGCAGCGGCGTCAGCCAATGAGCGAGCTCGTGCAGGAGCGTCAGGCGCTGGTCCATCACATCGCTGCCGGCGACCAGCGAGATGGCGCCCGCGGACTGACGGGTCACCCCGGACGAGGTGGGGCGGTCGCGGGTTCGCCAGGTGAGGCGCGGCAGGGGCGCATCGGCCTCGGAGCAGACCTGCAGGACCAGGCTACGCGCCCAGTCCGGCGCCTCAGGCATCGGCCTTCGGCTTGGCCGCGGCCCTCTTCGTGGCCTTCGGCTTGGCAGGCGCCTTCGGCTTCGAAGCTGCGGGCTTCGGTTTCGCAGGTGCCTCGCGCTCCTCGCGCAACAGCCTGCCGACCTCGAGCAGCCACGCGTCGAGCTCTGGCTCGGCGTAGGCCTCTTCGTCGTAGGTGAACCCGACCATCGCGGCCCCGTGTTCCGCCACGTACGCCTCAGGCGTCACATCGTGGTACGGGAAGTGGCGGCGGGCGAGCGCCTCACGCCCCGGGTTGACGTGGGGGCGCAGGTCGTCGGCGGGGCGGCGCGCATCGTGCCGCTCGCGCCAGCGCTGGGTCAGTCGATCGATGTCGGATCGCTTGCTCATAACGCGAGCAGCCTAACGCGCCGGGGCAGCCTCCGGCGAGGTGGAACCGGATGCCGCCACGCCATCGGTCTCGATCGGTCCTTCGTAGAGGCCCAGCCGCGCCACGGCACGCTGAACCCAGCGCGGAGCCCACCAGTTGACGCGGCCCATGATCCGCATGAAGGCCGGCACCAGAAGTCCGCGCACCAGGGTCGCGTCGATGAGCACGGCCAGCGCCTGGGTGAAGCCCAGCGCCTTGATGAAGGTGATGCTCGACAGGGAGAAGGCGGCGAAGACGGCGACCATGATCAGGGCCGCGCCGGTGATGATGCCGCCGGTCAGCCCGATCCCCTCGGCCACCGCGCGGGTGTTGTCCCCGTGGGCAAGGTAGCGCTCGCGGATGCGCGAGAGCAGCAGCACCTCGTAGTCCATCGACAGGCCGAACAGGATCGCGAACATGAGGATCGGTGTGCTCGCGATGATCGTGCCCGAGGGATCGAAGTCGAGCAGGCCCGACAGGTTGCCCTGCTGGAAGATCCAGACGAGGGCGCCGAAGCTGGCCGTGATGCT
>DASSCW010000246.1:0-6780 GCA_035697465.1 Candidatus Limnocylindria bacterium
GCGGCGCTCGATGCGGAGCTGGTTCGACTGGATCTGGAGGACCTTGGCGATCGGCACGCCGAGCTGCTCGGCCTGGACGATGGCGCCGATGAAGTTGCTGACCGGCTGCGCGTCGGCACGCCCCACGATGTCGCGCAGCGCATCGCGCCGGGTCCGGCCCATGCGGATCTCGGCCAGGGCCTGCCGGAACTCGTTGACCAGCGGCCCCTCCATCTTCTCGACCACCTTGGCGAGCGCCGCGTCGAAGCCGAGGCCGGCCTCCACTGAGATCGTCAGCAGGTCAAGCGCATCCGGCAGCTGCAGGATCATGTCCATCGAGCGCTTGCGGATCCGGCTGCCGAGCCAGAACTCGGGGCCGATGAAGCCGATGGCGGCGCCCAGCAGGGCGGCGATGAAGCCGAGTGCCGCCCGGCCGACCAGCAGGCCCAGGAAGAAGAAGACAACGGCGAAGACGATGGTTGTCAGGATCTTCACGCCCATCCAGTCCGCACCGCGCAGGCCGCCGGGATAGCCCGCCTTCTCAAGCTTGGCGTCCGTGCGCGCGATCACCCCGCCCTGGTCGCCCCGTCGCCCAACTCTCGCCAGCCGCTTGACCAGTGGCCGGAGAACTCGCTCGGCAAATGGCGCCTGGAGCTCGAACTCCTCAAGCGTCTTCGGCTGGGTGACAAGCTGTTCCAGGCGCGCCTGCACCGCGTCCTTTGGGGGACGGGCGGTGACGCCGACGGTGATGAGCAGGACTGCGGCGGCTGCGAGCCCCGCGATGATCATTTCGGTTGGCATCGGATCACACCTTGATGTCGACGATGCGGCGGATCAGCACGTAGCCGATGGCCATGCTGATGAAGCCGATGATGAAGAAGACGATGCCGGCCGGCAGTCCCAGGATGGCCGGTGTGGGGTTGAGCATGCGGCCGATGTACGACGGGCTGATCAGGAAGAGGATGCCGCCCAGGCCGATCGGCAGCAGGGTGATGACGTAGCCGCTGTAGCGCTGCATGGCGGTCAACGTGTTGATCTCTCCAATGATCCGGATGCGCTCACGGATCGTGAAGGCGATCGAGTCGAGCACGGTGGCCAGGTTGCCACCCACCTGGCTCTGGATGTTGATGGCGGTGACCATCAGCTCCACGTCCTCGGACGCAACGCGCCGGACCATGTTGTTCAGGGCCGGCTGCAGCGCCATGCCCAGGCTCATCTCGCGCACCACCCGCTCGAACTCCTCTGAGATCGGCGGCTGTGACTCGCGCGTGACCAGCTCGATGCCCTGGAGGAACGAGGAGCCGGCGCGCAGGGAGTTGGCGAGCAGCGTGATCGTGTCGGGCAGCTGAGCGCCGAATTGCTTGATGCGCTTGGCCTGACGGTACTTCAGGTAGAAGCGCGGGAAGATTGCGCCGATCAGGAACGCCAGGGCGATGGCCAGGATGTTGCGGAAGCCGGCGAAAACGAAGCTCAGCAGCACGGCCGCGCCGGCGAACACGAACGGCGACGCGATCCACAATGCCACGAACTCGGCCGGCCGCAGCTTCAGGTCGGCCCGCGCGATCTCGGTCGAGAGGCGCGAAGCCAGGTCCTGGCTGTCGATCACGCGTGAGATACCCGCCAGGACCGCCGATTCGCCCTCGGTCGAGTCGGCCAGTTTCTCGCCGCCGCCCGAGCGCGCATAGCGCTCCAGCCGCGACGCGACGCCTCCCGACCCGCCGCTCATGGCGATCCCAACCGACACCAACAGGACCGCTCCCGCGGCCAGGCCGGCGATGAGGATGGGCAGCATGCTCGCAGCGCCTCCTAGAACGGTGAGCCGAAGACGTTCGGCGGCAGGTGGATGCCTGCCACGTCGAACTTCTCGACGAACTTGGGCCGGATGCCGGTCGGCCGCAGCTTGCCCTGGATCTTGCCCTCGGTGACGGCAGTCTGCTCGAACACGAAGATGTCCTGCATGACGATGACGTCACCTTCCATGCCCTGCACCTCGGTGATGGCCACGATCTTTCGTGAGCCATCCTTGAGGCGGTTCTGGTGCACGATCAGGTCGACGGCCGATGCGATCTGCTCGCGGATGGCCTTCAGCGGCAGGTCCATGCCCGCCATCAGGACCATGGTCTCCAGGCGGGAGAGCATGTCGCGCGGCGTGTTGGCGTGGCCGGTCGACATCGAGCCGTCGTGGCCGGTGTTCATGGCCTGCAGCATGTCGAGCGCCTCGCCGGAGCGGCACTCCCCGACCACGATGCGGTCAGGCCGCATGCGCAATGAGTTTCGCACCAGCTCGCGGATCGGGATGGCTCCCTTGCCCTCGATGTTCGACGGACGCGCCTCGAGCGTGATCACGTGCTCCTGGCGCAGCTGGAGCTCGGCGGCGTCCTCGATGGTCACGATCCGCTCGTCGTCGGGGATGAACGACGAGAGGATGTTCAGCATCGTGGTCTTGCCGGAGCCCGTGCCGCCGGAGACGAAGATGTTGAGCCGGGCCTTCACGCAGGCCTCCAGGAATTCGAACATCTCTGGCGTGGCGGTGCCGAAGCGCACGAGGTCCTCGACCGTGAACGGCGTGGCCGAGAACTTCCGGATGGTGATCACCGGTCCCACCAGCGAGAGCGGCGGGATGATGGCGTTCACGCGGGAGCCATCGGCCAGGCGGGCGTCCACCATCGGGCTCGACTCGTCGACGCGGCGGCCGATCGGGGCGATGATGCGCTGGATGATCTTCATCACGTGCTCGTCGTTCTGGAACGTCACGTTGGTGAGCTCCAGCCGACCCTCACGCTCGATGTAGACCTGCTGCGGGCCGTTGACCATGACTTCCGTGATGGTCTCGTCTCGCAGGAGCGGCTCCATCGGCCCAAGGCCCAGGATCTCGTCGGTGATCTGCTCGAGCATGCGGACACGCTCGGCACGCGTCAGGGCCAGCCCTTCCTCGTCGGCGATCTTGCCGAAGAGCTCCTCGATCTGGCGCCGGACCTCGACCTGGTTGCTCAGGTCGAGCTTCGGGTCCAGCTCGTTGATGAGCCGGTTCTGGACGCGGAACTTCGCCTCGCGGAACGACTCGCGAGCCGGCATGGCACCCAGGAATGGCCGGTTGGCGGCGGTCGGACCTCCACCGGCGGGTGGCGCGGCGGGCGCGCCCGGTCGCTGCGCCGGCGGCTGCGTCGGCGGCAGGGCGGGAACGTTCGGCGCCCCTTCCCCCTCTGCAGCGGGCCGAGCCCGCTCAATCCTCTTCAGCAGTGACATGACTCAGATCCTTCCCCTTAGCGGCGTGCGAAAAGTCCGCGCTTGTTTGGCTTGTCCTTGGCAGCGATGGCATCGCCTGCAAGCGTTCGAGCGAGCTTGACGACGTCGCGAGACAGCGCCCCATCTGGATGAGATACGACGAACGGGACCCCTCGATTCACCGCCAGCACCGCCAGGCGACCGTCTGAGACGATCGTCCCGTCGATGGACCGGCGGATGGAGGCTTCCACATCGGCGATTCGAATCCCCTGTGCACTGTCCGATCTGTTGACGACCAGTCGAATCTTGGACCGATCGTATTCGAGCTGGTCCGCCACTTCCAGGAAGAGTCGGACGTTCTTGATGGTGGTGATCTCGAGCGCGGTCAGCACCACGATCTGATCGGCCGCGTCCATGATCGCCAGCGAATGATCGTTCAGGGCAGCGGGAAGGTCTACAACCACGAAGTCATGGGTCTCACGGAGATGGTCGACCATCTTGCGCAGATACGCCGGGGTCACCAGGTCCGCGCCCTCAGGCGACGGCGGGGCGAGGAGGACGCGGATCCCCGTCGAGTGGTCGATGACCACCGAGTTGGTGATCTCGCCATCCGGCTCGCCGGCGTCGACCGCGTAGTACATCGAACGGTTCTTCGGGTTCAGGTTCAGCAGGACCCCCACATCGCCGAACTGCAGGTTGGCGTCGACCAGGCAGACGCGCCCACCGGTTTCCCGGTGGAGCGCCAGCGCCAGGTTGGTGGCGATGGTCGTCCTGCCCGCACCGCCCTTCGGCGAGAAGACGCCGATGACCTGGTGTTCGTCCAGATCCGTAGCGCTGAGCGGGATTTGCGGCACGGTCGGCAGAGCCGCAGCTTCCTGCTCCCGGCGCGCGAGCTCACGCTCGTACACGCGCCGGATGCTCGTGGAGAACTCGTCTGCCGAAAATGGCTTTACCAGGAACTCGCGCGCGCCGGCGGTGATCGACCGCTTCAGCTGCTCCGCCTCGCCGTGGACGCTCATCATGATGATCGGCGAGGACGGGAGCCGCTGCGAGATGATCTCCGCAGCCGCCACCCCGTCCATGCCGGGCATGTTGATGTCCATGACGACGACGTCCGGGCGAAGATCCATCGCCATCCTGATCGCTTCCTCGCCCGATCCGGCACCACCGGCAACGTCGATCCCCTCTTCGAAGCTGAGAAGCTTCGTGAGGTGGTCGCGCGTCTCCGGGATGTCGTCGACGATGAGGACCTTGATCACGCTGGTGAACCTCGCATGGTGAAGCGGTCGAACCCTGGCCGCGTTAGTTGTTGCCGCCGCCGCCACCGCCGCGCGGGTTCGGGCTCGACGTCGCCAGCACGATGATGTCCGGAACCGGAACGCCGAACTCTTCCACCAGGAGGTCGAGCGTGACGCCGAGCGTTTCGGGATCCTCGACTTCCTCTTCGGTGTCCTCCGTCCGACGGAGTACGGCGGTCAAGGCACCCAGCTCACCAAGGTCGCGCTGCGCGAACTTGATCAACTCGGCGTCCTGGTCACTGCCGGCGAACACGATGATCACGTTCTCGATCTGAGCCTGCGCCGGCTGGCCCGGCTGGGCGCTTGCGCTTGGCGTGCCCGTGACCTGCGCTCGAACGCGCGTGGCGCTGACGTAGAGAACGCGGCGATCCTGGATGATCGTCTTGACGGTCCGAGCGTTGTTCAGACCGGTGACGGCCTCGTAGCGTGGAGGCGCGTCCGGATTGGTCTCCTGCTCGGCGATCGAATCAGCCGTCTGCTGGATCGGCGTGACTTCCTGCGCGAGTACGATGTCGATGCGATCGCCGGCCTGGATCAGGAAGTCGAGGCCCGTCACGCGGTCGACCTGGAAGGCCACCGCCTTCTCGCCCGGCTCCAGCCGATCCTCGATGTTATTGACCCCGACGCCCACGAGGCCGCAGGCCTCCTGGGTGACCTGCTGGCCAGCGGTGATCGCCACGAGCGCCGGCCGACCGGTCAGCATTGAAGCATCCGGAATACGCGTCTGCACGACGGCATCTGCGTTGACCAGCAAGGGCTCGACAGAATCGGCCGTACAAGGGTCGCCTACCGCGATGTCCTCCCTCGCAACCATGACCTGCACGGTCTGTACCTGAGTACCGCCGGGCTCGTCATTGTTGTTCAGCAGGATCACGATTCCAACGAAGGCCAGGACGGCGAGCAGCACCCCGACCAGAATGACCAGGCGATTGGATCGCTTCACGGAGACTCCCTCGTACTCGAATGAATGTGCCCAAATGAGGTCGCGTCGATAGGCAGCATTGTGACTGCGGTCAACAGTCTACGGGCGGCTAGCAAACATGATTACGGGACTTGTGGACTAGGCCGATGGTGGTACCAGCGCCGCCCGGCGGCGGCATCGGTTCAGAAGCGCCGGGGAAACAAGGAGGCCCCCGCCTGACGGCGGAGGCCCCGTTGCGTCGTTGATCGGGCAGGCCTAGGCGGACTGCAGGTTGTCGCCGACGTTCTGGAAGATCTGGCTGACGATCGGGCCGAGGAAGATGAGGGCGACGATCACGATAATCGCGATCAGGGCCAGGAGAAGCCCGTACTCGACGAGCGTCTGGCCTTCCTCATCCTCGCGGCGGAACCGAGCAAGAAGAGTGCTGATGATCTGAAGCATTCCTTCGCGATACCTCCTTTCCTTGGAGATTGGTCCCGGCAGCGTAGGATCGGTATCGCGCCATTCCTATGACCCGATGGTCCCAAGGCAGCCGGACCCGGCACGTACCTTGTATCAGCGCTCGGCGCTTGTCAATAGGGACTGGACGCTTCGATAACCGGGACAAGCGGTCCGCTCCGCAGACAGCGAGGGAGCCGTGCCTGCTGCGACACGGCTCCCGCACCGGAGGAGGAGACCCGAGGCAATTGCCGGCTCGCGATCCGGAAACGCCTCGTTCAGATGAAGGTCTCGGTGGATACCCACCTCGACGTGGCCTGAATCTAGAACCGGCCGCGGCGCGCCACCATGGCACGTCTGTACCAGCCGCCGACGTGACCTCCGGCTCAGTCCTCCGGGATCTTGATCCAGCCCTGGCGCATGGCGTACACCACGGCCTGGGTGCGGTCGTTCACCGCGAGCTTGCGCAGGATCGACGACATGTGGTTCTTCACGGTCTGCTCGCTGATCGACAGCGCGTAGGCCACCTGCTTGTTGGTCATGCCCTGGGCGATGTTGTCCAGGATCTCGACCTCGCGCGGGGAGAGCGGCGCGAAGATCGGCTGGGCCTCGGAGCCGTAGACCGCCAGCTCCCGGAACTCCTTGAGGACGCGCGTCGCGACGGCCGGCTTGCTGAAGACCTTGTCGTTGATGAGGTACTCGCCGGAACGGACGCGACGGATGATCGCGATCAGGTCGGTGGGGTCGATGTCCTTCAGGACGTAGGCCGCGGCGCCGGCCTTGATGGCGTCGAAGAGCTGGTCCTCATCATCGTTGGGGGCCAGCACGATCACGCCGGTGTGCGGCAGCTCGCGCTTCAGGCGCTGGGTGGTCTCGATCCCGTTGGGGGCTGGCAGCGACAGGTCCATGAGGACCACG
>DASSCW010000247.1:0-4349 GCA_035697465.1 Candidatus Limnocylindria bacterium
AGGTCGGCCTGGCGCCCACCGAGCGCTGCACGCCCGGCGAGGTGCCAACGTCCACGCCGTCACCATCGCCGTCGCCGACCATCGAGGCCACGCCCACGCCCGCGGCGACGGTCGAGCCCACCATCGCGCCCACACCTACGCCCGGGCCGGGCTCCCCCACCCCGGAGCCCACGCCTCTCCAGCCTGACGGCTAGAGCTCGGCGACCGTCGCGCCGTCACCGCCCTCCTCGCGGCGTCCGGATCTGGTGGCGCGGACGCGCGGGTGTTCGGCGAGGTACTCCCTGATCGAGCGCCGCAGTGCGCCGGTTCCGGCCCCGTGCACGATGATCGCTTCGTCCAGGCCGGCCAGCAGGGCCTCATCGACGTACGCGGCGAGGCGTTCGATGGCGGCCTCGACCCGCTCGCCCCTCAGGTCCAGCTGCGGAGCGATGCGGCTGGCAGCCCGGCGGCGGAGCTCGTCCGCTTCCCGGTCACGCGGCGCCGGACCGCGGATCGGCTCAGGCACGACTTCCACGTCGTCGGCGGGCAGGACGATGCGCGCCTCGTCGGTCTCCAGCGTCACTCGCCCGGTCCGGCCGCTCACCTCGACGATGCGACCGCTGCTCCCCAGGGTGCGGCTGCGGCCGAAGAGGCCGGCTCGCGGCTGCACCGTGTCGGCGTCCGCCTCCTCTGGCGCCTCGTCCTCGCCGACCGGCGAGTGGGCCTCCCCTCGGGCGCGCGAGGCGCGCACCGCGAGGTCCTCGAACGCCTGCGCGTTGGCCTGACGGGACGTGGACCTGCGGCCGCCAGCAAGGTTCCGCTGGCGGGTCAGCTCCCTGCGCACTTCGGCGACCTCACGCTCCGCGCGGGCCAGCAGCTCGTCCGCGGCGCGCCGTGCCTCCATCAGCATCTCGCTTGCCTCGCGGCGGGCGCGGCTGACTCCGGTGCGTGCCCGCTCGCGCTCATCGCTCGCCGCGGCGCGCTCGGCCTGCGCCAGCTCGAGTTCTGCCGCCCGCGCCTCCCGGCTTTCGGCGATCGCTGCCAGCGCCTGTTCCATGCTCACGTGCTCGACGGCCAGCCGGGATCGGGCGTCCTCCAGGATGTCATCGGGCAGGCCAAGCCGCTCGGCGATGGCGAAGGCCTGTGACTTGCCCGGGAGGCCGATCTCGAGGCGGTAGGTCGGGCGCAACGTGCGGACGTCGAACTCGACGGACGCGTTGGTCACCATCGGATGCTCCTGGGCGAACGCCTTCAGCTCGGCGTAGTGCGTGGTGGCGGCCACCATGGCCCCAGCGGCGAGCAGGCGCTCGACCACGGCCATGGCCAGTGCCGAGCCTTCGGTCGGATCAGTCCCGGCTCCGATCTCGTCCAGCAGCACCAGCGTCGTCGGTCCCGCGGCGGCCACGAAGCGGACGACGTTGCGCAGGTGGCTCGAGAAGGTGGAGAGGGACTGCGCGATGCTCTGCTCGTCGCCGATGTCGGCCATCACGCGGCCGAAGACAGGCAGCCGCGCACCGTCGGCGGCCGGCACCCGCAAACCGGCCTGGTGCATGAGCGCCAGCAGGCCGAGCGTCTTGAGCGACACGGTCTTGCCACCGGTGTTCGGGCCGGTGACCACCAGCGCCCGATAGCCGAAACGCTCCCCCAGGCGCAGGTCGATCGGCACCGCGCCGGCGCCCAGCAGCGGGTGCCGCGCGCTTAGCAGCTCGGCCGCGTCGTCGGCGATTGCCGGCCGCACCGCGTCCATCTGCATCGCGAGCCGCGCGCGGGCCATCCAGAGGTCGGCGCGGGCCAGCGCCTGCAGGGAGTCGGCGAGCTTATCCGCCCGCGCCTCGACCATGCCCGACAGCTCGTCGAGGATGCGCTCCTCCTCGCGGGCGGCGTCCAGCGTGGCCTGCGTCCAGGTGTTGTTGAGCTCCACGACGCCGAGCGGCTCGATGAACAGCGTGGCGCCCGAGGAGCTCTGGTCATGGACGATGCCCTTGACGCGTCCTTTCGCCTCGGCGCGGATGGGGATCACGTAGCGACCGTTGCGCAGCGTCACGATCGCCTCCCCGATCACGCCCGCCAGGTCGGAGGACCGCAGCATCGTGTTGAGGCGCTCGCGCACGCGGTCCTGCGCCGTCCGCAGGCGTTTCCGAATCGCCGCCAGCTGGGAGGAGGCGCTGTCCAGCAGCTCTCCGCTCTCATCGACGCTTCGCTCGATGCGTTCGCGCAGATCGGGCGCCGGGTCCAGCGTCTCGCCCACCTCGGCCAGGTGCGCACCCTTCCAGCCGGACAGGCGCGAGCCGAACTGGCCGGTGGCATGGGCGGTCTCGGCCACGTCGAGCAGCTCCTGGGCGGTCAGCCGTCCCCCGCGGCGTGCCCGCTCGATGGCCGCGCGCACGTCCCGCGCGCCGCCGATGCTGGCCTGCGCCTGCTCATCGAGCAACCGGGCGGCCTCGGCGGTCTGGTCCTGGAGCAGGCCGACGTGCGCGGCGTCCGCAACCGGAAGAAGCCCCTCCGCCAACTCGCGCGAGGGTGCGAAGGCGGTGAGCTCTCCGAGGCGCGCCACGATGGCCGCGAACTCGAGGGCGCGGAGCGTGCTGGCGTCGGCGGCAATGCCGGCGGCCGGTTCAGCCTCGGGAGCGGTGCGGGTCATCTGCGATCGAGAAGCGGAGCGGCTCCGCGGCCCATGCGCCTGCGTAGTCGACGCCGACGCGCGGCGACCGTTCAACCTGCGCGGGCGCTTCATGAACTGCCAGCCGCACGGGCCCACTGAGCAGGTCGGCGCCATTCAGATCCCGGTCGATGCCGAACGCGGCACCCAGGTTGCCCGGTCCGGCGGCCAGTCGCTCGTCCGGCACGTCGCCGCGTCGCTCGCGGGCGAGCTCCACGCCATCCACCACCTGCGCTGCGCGCAGCAGGACTGCCTCGGGCTTGGCGCCCGGTCCGCACACCACGTTGGCGCAGTGGTGCAGCCCGTAGACGAGGTACACGTACAAGTGGCCCGCTGGACCGAACATCACCGCGTTGCGCGCCGTAAGCCCCCGTGACGAATGCGCGGCCAGGTCCTCGGGGCCCTGGTAGGCCTCCACTTCCACGATCCGACCCACGACGCGGCCGAGCGGACTGTCGTGGATCAGCAGCGCTCCGAGCAGGTCCGGCGCGATCTCCGCGGCGGGGCGATCGAACCAGGCGCGGTCGGTGATCGGTCGCGCCGAAGCGACGACCGGGCTGCCGGCCGCGGCCGGGGTCATGGGGTCTCCAGCAGCTCGGCGATCTCGCTCGGGACGAAGGGTCGTGCGACGGCCCCGAAGGTCGGGATCAGCGTGGAGCGGAAGAAATCCACCAGGACCGATCCGTCGAGTGCCCGATACAGCCCACCCAGCCAGCCCGTACCGGCGACATCGGCGTCGCTGGCGAGCGTGAAGAAGCTGTCCATCACGATCAGCAGGAACGTGAGCGACAGGGCAGCGAAGAGGAGACCGAGCACGGCCCCACCCAGCTCGTCAGCCTGCCTGACGATGGGCAGACGTGTTCGCCGATAGAAGGCGCGCACCACGAACCAGCCACCGATCAGCAGGCCCAGGAAGAGGACGAGGAAGATGATCTGCCGGCGCAGGTCGGGCGTGAAGGCGTTCCAGAAGCTGAGCAGGTCGTACATCGGGTCGCGCAGCTGCGCCGCGATGACGAACGCGACGACCACCACCACCGCGTTCAGCGCGTAGCGAATCAGACCCTGGGTGAAGCCGGCGAACACGCCAGCAGCCAGTGCCAGGACGATGAACAGGTCGATGACGCTCAGTTCGGAGAGGAAATCCAACTCGCCTGCCTCCTGGTTCCTGGACGTGGGCTGGCGAAGGGTAGCAGCCCACGAAAGCGGCGCACAAGGCGCAGCGTCATCGAATCTGCGCGTCCAGATGGTGCTGGAGAGCGCCGCGCAGGCGGCTCATCGCCCGCTCAACCCCCTTCTCATCCCCTGCCGATTCCGGCTGGAAGCGCAGCGCGATCGCGTACGAGACACGACCCGTCCCGACCTGCTCTCCGCGGTAGACGTCGAAGACTCTCGCGTCGACAAGGTTTGGCCCGGCGCTGCTGCGCAGGACACGAAGCAGCTCGCCCAGCGGCGTCGCCTCCGGCACCGCAACCGCCAGGTCACGGTCGATCGGCTGGGCGGCAGGCACCGGGACGGCAGTCACTTGTGGCGGGACGAGTTCGAACAGCTGGCCAAGGTTGATGGCGGCGATGACCGGCCTGCCGGGCAGGCCCCACGCCTCGGCCACCCGAGGATGAACTTCGCCTAGGCTGCCGTATGCGCGGCCGCTCGCGTCGACGATCCGCGCCGCACGGCCCGGATGCAGGTGCGGGTGCAGCTCCTCCGGCGTCTC
>DASSCW010000248.1:0-8335 GCA_035697465.1 Candidatus Limnocylindria bacterium
CGTCGTTCATTCCGGCGCGTCGTCCCCGTCGAACAGGTGCGCGACCTTGCCGGCCCACATCTCCTTGACGACCCGCAGCTTGACCTTCAGGGACGGCGTCAGCTCTCCCTCCTCTTCGGTCAGCAGACGCGGTAGGAGGGCGACCCGGCGGGGGCGCTCGTAGATGGCGAAGCCATCGAGCTTGGAACGCACCTCGCCCTGGAGCAGCTTCGTGACGCCGGCGTCCTCGATGAGCTGCTCCGGCGGAGCCTCGGCCAGGCCGTTGGCGGCCGCCCACTTGCCGACCTCCTCGAAATCGGGCGCGATCAGCACGCCGGTGTATGGCTGTTCGTCGCCGAGGATCACGGCCTGGGCGATGTAGCGGCTGGTCAGCAGGGCGATCTCCATCGGTGCCGGGGCGACGTTCTTTCCGTTGGCCAGCACGATGATGTTCTTCAGGCGGTCGGTGATGATGACCCGGCCGATCTCGTCCAGCTCGCCGATGTCACCGGTGTGGAACCAGCCATCGGCGTCGATGACCTTGGCCGTCTCCTCCGGTTGGTTGTGGTAGCCCTTCATCACCTGCGGGCCGCGGGCCAGGATCTCGCCAGTGCCCGCGTCGATGCGGATCTGCGTCTCGGCGACCGGACGGCCGACGGTGCCGAACTTGAAGTCCTGCGGCGTGTTCAGTGTCAGCAGGGGCGCGGTCTCGGTCAGGCCGTAGCCCTCCAGGATGAGCATTCCCATGGCGTAGAAGAACTCGCCGATCTCGCGCGACAGCGGCGCACCGCCCGAGACGAAATAGCGGACCCGACCGCCGGTCCTGGCGCGGATCTTGTGGAAGACGAGCCGATCGGCCAGCTTCAGCTGCAGGCGCAACCAGGCGGAGTCCTCCTTCCCGTCAAGGTGGTTCTGGTAGTGGCGGCTTCCCAGCCGCTGTGCCCAGAAGAAGATCTTCTGCCGCAGCGCCGGCGCGGCCTCGACCGTCGACATGACCCGCGCGTAGAGGCGCTCGTAGAGGCGCGGCACCGCCACCATCACCGTCGGCCGCGCCTCCGCCATGTTGGTCGCCAGGCGCTCGATGGCCGGCTCCGCGTACGCGATCGTGCAGCCGCGGCCGAGGGGGACGACCTGGCCGGCCGCGCGCTCCGTCATGTGAGAGAGCGGCAGGAAGGAGAGGAAGAGGTCGTTCTCGTTGAAGTCGACGGCCTGGATGCCTGCCTCGAAGTTGTGCAGGATGTTGCCGTGGGTCAGCACCACGCCCTTCGGGTTCGCGGTGGTGCCCGAGGTGTGGACGATGGTCGCCACCTTGTCCCGCTTGTACGTGCGCCAGCCTTCCTCCCACTCGCGGAGCTCACCGGGCTCCGCCGCTGACAGGTCGAAGATGTCGTCGAAGCTGACCGCCATCGGCGGCAGCTTGCCCTTGTCGTCGATGACCACGATGTGCTCGAGCGTCGGGCAGTCGGCGCGGACCTTCTCGATCTTGGCGTACTGCTGCAGGTTTTCGACGAAGATCAGCCTGGCGCCGACGTTGTTGAGCACGAACGCAGCCTGGCCGGGTTCCGACGACGGGTAGATCGGGCAGGTGACCGAGCCGAGCGACATGGCTCCGATGTCGGCCGTCAGCCAGGCAGGGCGGGTGCGGCTCATGATTGCGACCCGATCGCCGTCCCTGATGCCCAGGTGCTTGAGGCCAATGGCCACCTGCGTGATCCAGCGCCACGTCTCGCCGTAGGTGGTGCTGCGCCACTCGGCAGCTTCCTCTTCGCCGGGCGCGCCACCCATCTGGCGTCGCGTGCGTGGCAGCTTCCAGCGCAGCGCCTCCTTGTCCGGGTTGCGCTGAACGGTTCGATGGACAAGGTCGACCAGGGAATCGGCGCGCAGCTCGGCAGGGATCGTCAACGGTTCGATGTCCGTCTCCATGCGGCGCGCGGCGGGTTCCGCGGGCGGGGCGATGGTGGTCGACATACGGGTTGGACCTCCCTCGTTGGCGTTGAGCCTAGCCGCTCCGGCGCAGCTCCTCGATCAGGTGCTGGGCAACCACCAGCCGCTGAATCTGGTTCGTACCTTCGTAGATCTGCGCGCCCTTGGCGTCGCGCATGAACCGTTCCACGGGGTTGTCGCGACTGTACCCCGCCCCGCCGTAAATCTGAACCGCATCGGTGGCCACGCGCATCGCGGTGTCCGAGGCGTAGAGCTTGGCCATGCTGCTCGCTGCGTTGATCGGCTGGCCGGCGTCGCGCAGCCGGGCGGCGCGCCAGGTCAGCAGCCGTGCAGCCTCGACCGAGGTTGCGGCATCGGCCAGCATTGCCTGGACCATCTCCTGCTCGGCGATGGCGCGTCCGAATTGCGTCCGCTGGGTCGCGTAGCGCGCGGCATGCTCCAGGGCCGAGCGGGCCAATCCCACGCAGGCCGCGGCAATCCCGATGCGCCCCGCTCCCAGCGCGGACAGCGCCACCTTCAGTCCCTGCCCCTCCTCGCCGAGCCGGTTCGCGGCCGGCACCCGCGCCCCGTCGAAGATGAGCTCGACCGAGACGGAGTCGCGGATCCCCATCTTCCGCTCGTGGCTGCCGACGCGGAAGCCCGGCGTGTCGCGCTCCACGACGAAGGCGGTGATCCCCTCACGGCCCAGCGCCCGATCGACGGTGGCGAAGACGACAACCACGTCGGCATCGGCGCCGTTCGTGATCCAGACCTTCGTCCCGGTGAGCAGGTAGTCATCGCCTTCTCGCTCGGCCCGCAGCGCGATGGCGGAGGCATCGGACCCGGCCTGAGGCTCAGTCAGGGCGAATGCGCCCAGGTGGGTGCCGGCGGTCATCGGCGGCAGGAGGCGCGCCTTCTGCTCATCGGCCCCGAAGGAAAAAATGCAGAGCTGCGACAGGACGTGGACGGAGAGGCTCACGGCCATTCCCATGTCGGCCGCCGCGATCTCCTCGGCCACCAGCACCCAGGGGAAGGTGCCGAGGCCCGCGCCGCCGAACTCTTCCGGGTACGGGATGGCGGTCAGCCCAAGCTCGCCCATCCGGTCGAAAAGGCTTCGGTCGTAGCGCTCCTCCTCGTCCCGCTGCGCCACTGACGGCGCCAGCTCACGCTGGGCGAACTGCGCGGCCGTCGCGCGGATGGCGCGCTCCTCCTCGGTCAGCACGAACGGATCGGGTCGCCGCGACGCCGTGGCCGCCATCAGTCGATCCGGGTTCCCTTCTCGTCGTACCGGTAGAACCCCCGGCCCGTCTTCCGGCCGAGGTGCCCGGCGGCGACCATCTGGCGCAGCAGCGGGGCAGCGCGGAACTTCGGATCGCCGATCCCACGGTAGAGGACGTCCATCACGCCCAGCATCACGTCGTTGCCGATGAAGTCGGACAGCTCCAGCGGACCCATCGGGTGGTTGAGGCCCAGCCGCGCGCCGGTATCGATGTCGTCGGCCGTGCCGGTTCCCTCCATCAGGGCGAACACGGCCTCGTTGATGAAGGGGCCGAGCATCCGGTTCACCAGGAATCCGGGCATGTCCTTCGATTCGATCACCGTCTTGCCCAGCTCCTCGGCGAACGTCCGGGCGGCG
The DNA here is from genome assembly GCA_035697465.1 of Candidatus Limnocylindria bacterium. Taxonomy (GTDB): domain Bacteria; phylum Chloroflexota; class Limnocylindria; order QHBO01; family QHBO01; genus DASSCW01. The sequence goes on from DASSCW010000248.1 coordinate 3,539, forward strand.
GCATGGGTCGCGTCGTCGGTCTCGAGGCCGCGGATGATCTCGATCAGGCCCATCACCGGCACCGGCGAGAAGAAATGGAGGCCGATGAACTTCGGCGGGCGATCGGTCGCCGTCGCGAGGGCGGTGATGCTGATGCTGCTGGTGTTGGAGGCGAACAGCGTGTCCGGATCCGCCTTCTCGCTGATCTCGGCCCAGGTCTGCCGCTTGAGCGCCTCGTCCTCGAACACGGCCTCGACTACGAGGTCGTGCCCCGACACTCCGTCGCTGCCAACCGTGGTGCTGACGCGCTCAAGCAGCGCGTCCGCCTGCAACTGCTCGAGCTTGCCCTTGTCAACCTGCCGCGCCAGGTTGCCGGCAATTCGCTGGCGGCCCTTGTCGGCCAGCTCCTGCGTCCGGTCGGCAAGGGTGACCTGCTTGCCGGCCGCCGCGCTGACCTGGGCGATGCCATGCCCCATCAGTCCGGCGCCGATGACGTAGACACGCTCGATGCTCATGGCCGGCTAGCCTAGCAGCCGCGGATGACGACGCTCATCGCCCAGAGCCTAGCAGCGGCGCGTGGCATGCTTCGCGGCGATGACCGACCCACAGCCGGCTTCCAACGTCCGCCTGCGTCCGATGCGTCCCGACGAGTTCCCCGCCTTCCTCGAGGCATCGAAGCGCGGCTATGCGGAGGGCATCGCCACCCAGGGCGATCGGACGGAAGAGTTCGCCCGTCAGAAGTCCGAGGAAGACCATGCGGCGGTCCTGCCGAACGGGATCGACACGCCGGGCCACGCCATCTTCGTGGTCGAGGCAGAGGGAGCGCGGGTCGGCCTTCTATGGCTGGCCGAGCGCGAGCTTGGCGGTCGATCGGTCTATTACGTGTACGACGTCGAGGTCGACGCAGCCCACCGCGGCAAGGGCTACGGCCGCGCGGCCATGCTGCTCGCTGAGGAAGAGGCGCGTCGTCGCGGACTGTCGCGCATCGAGCTCAACGTGTTTGGCGGCAACGACGTGGCGCGCGGCCTCTACCGCTCGCTTGGGTACGTGGAAACATCGGCCCAGATGGCCAAGGACCTGGCCTAACGCAGATCCTGCCCGCTGATCACCCCCATTGAGCAACCGAGGCGTCAAGGGCTTAGGCGCCAGAATTCATGAGTCTCATGGATGCATGGAGCGGTGCCGGGCCTAATCCGCTTCGGTGATCGATCGCATCAATAACCCGATCGACTCATCACGACTTCAGGTCGCGCCGGGCGAATCCCCATGTGCCAAGTGCAAGGCCGATCACCGCCAGCGCGACGCAGGCGACGATCCCCCCGACATCCCAGATCCCGACCATCGGCTGGCCCATGTGCGTGCTCAGGGCCAGCTGGTGGATCCAATCGGCGATTCCCAGGTCACCCCCGACCAGGTCGACCAGCCACGTCACCAGGGTGAGTCCCGCCACCGCGGGTGCTGCAAAGCCAGGACCGATGAGTCCGCCGATCGCCATCCCCACTCCGGCGAAGGCGGCGGCGTAGAGCCCGAGCGCCAGGGTGCCGGCGACCGGTGTGCCAACCTCGCCGCCCGCAGTCAGCGTGCCGATCGCGATCCCAGCGGCCGTGACCGCCACGAGCAGTGCAATGGCGGCATAGACGGCCATTCCGCCGGCCAGCGGCCACGAACGCCGTCGAACGGGCGTGGGCAGCAGCATCTCGAGCCTGCCGGAACGCTCGTCCGAGACCCAGCCGCCGACCAGGCCGGCTGCCGCCAGGCCCGCCAGCACGAGCCCGAACTCGATGAAGACCAGCTGCAGGAAGCCGCCGACCGTGCCCATGTCCACGTCCGGGAAGATGGTCCGCAGGGCGCGCTCGAACTCAGGTGAATCGCCGATCTGCGCAATGAAGGAGGCGCCCGAGCTTGCGATCATTAACCCGAACAGGCCGAGCCCGAGTCCCCATCCCAGGCCGGTCGGGAACCGCTCGCTCATGGCGCGGCCAAACGGACCCTTCAGGCCCAGCAATGCGTCCGGCAGGCGCGGACCCGGGATCGCGGTTCCGGCGCCGAGGTCGCGGCGCACAAACGCCGTCACGCCGATCGCCAGCAGGATGGCGCTGACGAGTGCCGTTACGGCAATGCCGGACCAGTCGAACTGGTTGGCCAGCGGGATGTGGTTGCTCGTCCAGCCGAACCAGGTCAGGTTGGCGAACGGCGCCAGCTCGGGGATGGCGGTCTGGTAGCCGTTGAGCAGGAAGCCACCCAGCATGACCGCGCCGGCCAGTCCCGCGGCTGAGCCACGGCCAACGAACGGCGAGAGTGCGAACGCCAGCGAGCCGGCGGCGAGTGCCATCAGGCCGAGCCAGAGGGCGAAGCTGAAGGCGGCTCCGACCGGGATGGCGTCCCCGGGAAGCGTGCCGAACGTGCCCGCCACCGCCGTCGCGATGCCGATTAGCAGCATGGCGACGGTCAGCATCACCACGTGGCCGGCAACCTTCTCCACCGCCACGCGGCGTCGGCTGACGGGAGCGGCCAGCACGATGTCCAGGCTGCCCCGGCGCGACTCGCCCGCCAGCGTGGCCGACAGCGCCAGGATCGACCAGAGGCCGGTGACCAGCGGCAGGAAGCCGCCGTACTTGTACTGGAGGTAGCCGCCAAGTGTCTCCACGTTGACTGGCTTGCCGGCCAGGCCCTGCATGATCGGCGGCACGGCATCGACGATGTTGCGTATCTCTTGCCGGGCTTCGGGCGTGCCGAACTGGCTGACGATGCCGGCCCCCACGGCGACCAGCAGGAGTCCGATGGCCACACCCACGATGACCGCCGCGCGCCGGGAGTCGCGCAGCGTCTTGCCGAAAACGCTGCCGAGCCCGAGCCATCGGCTCAGCACGGAGGGCCCTGTCAGCGGGGTCGCCGCGCCAGTCATGATCGCGCCTCGACGGGCCGTGGCTGTCGCGGGCCGTATTCGGCCAGGAACGTCTCTTCCAGGCTTGGCTCGCGGCTGATGAAGTCGACCAGCTCATGCCGGGCAGCGGCGCGGACCACGGGCGTGACCGCCCCCGACACACGCATCCGCAGCACATGGTCCTCCGCGACGACGTCACTCACGCCGGGCAGACCGGAGAACTCCTCGGTCGGGACGGGGCCGGCGAAGCGCAGCTCCACCTGGTGGTGAGCCATGTCGCGCAGCGCCTCGACCCGATCGACGCGCACGAGCTGCCCCTCCCGGATGATCGCCACGCGGTCGCAGGTCTTCTCCACCTCGCTGAGGATGTGGCTCGACATGAAAACGCTGCGGCCCTCCGCCTTCGCCTCGCGAATGACCGTATAGAACTCCTGCTGTACCAACGGATCGAGGCCGCTGGTCGGCTCATCGAGCATGAGCAGCTCGGGCCGATGCTGGAGCGCCACGACGAGCCCGATCTTTTGCTTGTTGCCCTTCGAGTACTCCTTGAACCGTCGCGAAGGGTCGATGTCGAGCCGCGCGATGAGATCGGCCTGGTAGGCCCTGTCCACTCCTCCGCGCAGGTTGGCGAAGTACTCGATCGTCTGCCCACCGGTCAGCCGGTCGTAGAGGACGAACTCGCCGGGCAGGTACCCGATGCGCCGATGGATGTCCACCGGGTCCTCGGTCGTCTCGATGCCGAAGATGAAGGCGCGCCCGCTGGTCGGCCGGATGTGGTCGAGCAGGGTGCGGATCATGGTCGTCTTTCCGGCCCCGTTGGGGCCCAGGAAGCCGAACGCCTCCCCCTCGGCGACCGTCAGGTCGACGTCGATGATGCCCCGATGCGAGCCGTAGGACTTGGTGAGCTTCTCTGTCTGGATGACGCTGGACATGTGTCCTCCGTAGATGGGATCGGGCTCAGCCGAACCACTCGTGCAAGAGGGATCGGTCGATCCGGGGGTAAGTGCCGGCGGGCGCGCCCAGCACGCGTTCGAAGGCGGTTGCGTAGGCGGCCAGCACCTGGTCGGCGTGCTCGAAGGTCACCGCATTCGCTTGGCGCGCGACGAAGAGCGCGCCGGCTTGCTCATTCGCGGCCTGCATCAGCGAGATGAATACGCGGGCCGTGGCGTCGGCCGAGTCGACGTGGAAGGTCCCCTCCTGCCGGCCCTGCTCGATGACTCGGGCCAGTGGCGCAGCCAGGCGATCGACGAGGTGCTTCCTGAACTTCTCGCGCACGATGGCGTTCTCGTCGGCGAGCCAGACCTCGATGATTGCCCGCAGGAGGTCCTTCCGCTGCATCTTCCAGGTGACGATGCCGGAGAACCAGTGGTTGAGCTTCTCCGGCGCGGACAGCTGCGGGTCGTCGAATACCGGAGCCAGCTCGCTCGTCGCGTCGTCCACCATCCGCTCGACGACCGCCTCGAGAAGGTCGGCCTTGCCGCCGAAGTAGTGGTAGAAGGCTCCCTTCGACGCTCGCAGCTCGTCCAGCACGCCCTGGACGCTCATCAGCTCGTAGCCCCTGGTGCGCATCAGGCGCTGCGCGACATCGACGAACTCGTCGCGTCGCAGCGTGTGTGCCGCCGGGTCCAGGGTCCTCGCCATGCTGGCTTCGCTCACCATCCCCATTGACAAACCGACCGTCGGTTTATCTTACGCCGATGGGTTTGAATTTCAAGGGTGCTTATCGATCCCAGTGGTCAACGGCGCCATGCACGGCGTCATAGCCGCCGGTTAATGAACCGAGGTAATCCCGGAAGGGGTTTGCAGGCCGACACGCCCCACTTGATCAACGGCATCAATAGCCGCGGTGTGGTGAAGCCGATGCGCTGAGCTACTCGGTCCGGTGGAGCAACGACTCAGCGGCGGTGATTGGGTCCTGTCTTCGTTCGGCGACA
>DASSCW010000249.1:0-5287 GCA_035697465.1 Candidatus Limnocylindria bacterium
CACGAAGGTGGGAGCGCCGACGCGGTTGAACCACGGCGCTCCCAGGCTGACCTTCTCGCCCGTCACCGCTTCCACGGCCAGCGGATAGAGCGTGCCCAGCAGCACGATGAGGCTGATCGCCAGGAAGAGGACGTTGTTGAAGAGGAAGGCCGACTCGCGGCTGATCGGCTCGCCGGCCCGCCGGCGATCGCCGAGCTGGGGCGAGCGCCACACGATCAGCGAGAGGCCACCGACCAGCGTGACGAGCAGCGCGCCTAGGAACCATGCGCCGATGCCCGACGCGGTGAACGAGTGGACGCTGGCCACCACTCCCGAGCGGGTGACGAAGGTGCCGAACAGGGTCAGCCAGAAGGTGAGCACCACCAGCAGGTGGCTCCACACCCGGAGCGTGCCGCGCCGCTCCGCAACCATGCTGGAGTGGATGAAGGCCGTAGCCGTCAGCCAGGGCAGCAGGGCGGCATTTTCGACCGGATCCCAGGCCCAGTATCCGCCCCAGCCCAGCACCTCGTAGCTCCACCACGCCCCGGCCACGATGCCGGCGGTGAGGAAGATCCACGGCACCAGCGTCCAACGCCGGACGATGCCGAGCCACTCCTCGTCCGTGCGCCGCGTGATCAACGCGGCGACGCCGAAGGCGAACGGCACCGCCAGTCCGGTGTAGCCCAGGTACAGGAGCGGTGGGTGCAGGCCCATGAACGGGTGGTTCTGCAGCAGCGCGTTCGGTCCGTTCCCCTCGAAGGCCACCGGCGAGATGCGCAGGAACGGATCGCTCGGCCACGTCATCACCGCGAAGAAGAAGCTGGCACCCAGCGCCAGGGTCATCCCCACCCACGGCATCAGCGCCGGCGCCCGGTCGCGGAACCGATGCAGGACGAGCGCGGCCCAGCCGGTCGCCAGCAGCGTCCAGAACAGGATCGAGCCCTCGAGGGCGGCCCACAGGCTGATGAACGAGTAGAACGGCGGCGTGGTGGTGGCGTTGTTTCGCACCACGTAGCGCACGCTGAAGTCATGCGTCAGCAGCGAGATGACCATGGCGGTGCTGGCCAGCAGGGCCAGCACCAGGGCGGCATACATGGCGCGTCGCGCAAGCAGCACCACGGACCGATCCCCGCGACGCCCACCCAACGCGAAGCTGGCAGCCGCGAACAGCGAGGTGGCCAGGCCGATGACGACCGCCACGTGACCGAGCGTCGGGATCATGAGCCGGGGTCGATCACCTGGGTCGGCAGTCCGCCCTGGCTGGGCGCCACGTAGACCTCATCGTGCTTGACGATCACCTCGGTCGGCTCGAACACGCCCAGCCCATTCACGCGGCCCTGCACCACCACCCCAACGTTCTCGCGCGGGCAGAGGAGCGCCGGCGCCCCGGGCGCGCTGCGCACCGGGATCTCCGTCTCGCCATCGGTCAGGACGAAGTCGACGCGCCCTTCCGTGCAGGTCAGGCTGCCGTCCACCACCAGGCCGCCCAGGCGAATGAAGTTGCCGATTCCCTGTGCCCCAAGGGCGCGCAGCTCGGTCGGCGTGCGGTAGTAGACCAGCGCATTGCCGATGCCGCTGAAGGCGAGCCAGGCGATGGCGCCGGCCACCACGACGACCGCGGCGATCACCAGCCAGCGCCGGGGCCGGCCGGCGGCGGGCTCGGCGAGGGTCATGCCGGGCGATCGGGCGGCGGAGCGGACTCGGCCTGCTGGCGGATTCCGATCGAGACCCGTCGCGCCAGGGACAGTCGCTTGAGCAGCAGCACGGCGTAGGCGGCCAGGCCGCCGATGATCACGCCCCAGCCGGCGATTACGAAGGCGAGGTCCTGCATCAGGCGCCCTCCTTGGCGCCGTCCGCGGGCGGCAGGGCGGCCATAGCGGCCCGGCGGGCAGCAGTGATGCGGCCGAGGCGGCCGTGCTCCTCGATCTGCCACTCGATCCGCGCCAGCTGGTAGCGCCGCATCATCAGCCACGCCCAGGCGAGCGTGAAGGCCGCGACCATGCTGACCAGGGCGATGACGAAGAGGCCGGGCGCCGACGGGTTGAGGACCTTGTCCGGCGAGCCGATGGTCGGGGTCTGGTGCAGGCCGCGCCACCACTCGACGCTGAAGTGGACGATCGGGATGTCGACCGCGGCGATCAGCCCCACCACCGCCGCGCGCGCGGCGCGGCGGTGGGGGTCATCGGTCAGGCGCCTGAACAGCAGGTAGCCGAGGTAGAGCGCCAGCAGCAGGGCGGTGGTCGTCAGGCGTGGATCCTCCCACTGCCAGAAGACGCCCCACACCGGACGGCCCCACATCATTCCGCCCCAGATGGCGAAGGCGGTGAACATCACGCCGATCTCGGCGCCGGCCACCGCGATGGCGTCGAAGCGCAGGTCGCGCCGCCACAGGTAGCCAATCCCGGCCAGGGCGGTCACGCCGAAGGAGAGATACGCCAGCCAGGCGGATGGGACGTGGACGTACATGATCCGCTGCGCGTCGCCCTGGTTGACGTCGGCGGGCACGACGAACAGCGCGTTCGCGCTCGCGGCCACGACCGCGATGAGCGCCACCAGGCCAAGGATCCTCGTCACGTCATTCCTCTAGCAGGTAACCGTAGGTGACCGCGCCGGCCGCCAGCATGACGATATCGAAGGCAGTAAGCAGTTGGAGCCACGCGCCGAGGTCGCCGAGCGGGTCGCCGAGCAGAGCCGCGCTGGTGGCCTTTACCGCCGCCAGCAGGAGCGGGGCGATGATCGGCAGCATCAGCAGCGGCAGCATCACCTCGCGGGCGCGCATGCGCACGGTCACGCCGGCGTAGAACGTGCCCACCGCCGATATGCCGATGGCCCCCAGCACCAGCGTCGCCAGCAGCGCCGGCCAGGCGGCCGCCAGGTCGATCCCGTACAGGATCGCCACGAGCGGCAGCAGCAGGCCGCCGAGAACGAGCACGGCCGCGAACCCCGACAGCGCCTTGCCAAGGAAGATGGCGTGGCGCTCGATCGGGTAGCGGGCCAGCTCCTCCAGCGCTCCATCATCGGCTTCCAATTGGTGGAGGCGCGCGACGGTCAGCAGTGAGCCGAATACGATCGCGAGCCACAGCAGCCCCGGCGCCGCCTCGGTCAGGCGACGCGAATCGGGACCGAGCGCAAACCCGAACAGGAGCAGCACCAGTCCCGCGAAGAAAATCGTCGATCCTGCCGCCTGCCGGCCTCGGAGCTCGGCCAGTGCGTCCTTGCGAGCGATCTGCCACGCAACGGCGACGTCGGCACGAAGGGCGTTCATGCGCGCACCGCCGCGGCGGGCACGCCCGCCGGTGCATCGTCCAGCACGCTCACGCCGGTCCCGCCGGCGCTGACCAGCAGGCCGGATTCAAGCGAGGCCCAGCCATCGGCCAGCTGCAGGACCCGCTCAGCCTGGTGCGACGCCACGACGACGGTCACACGCTCCGCGCGCCAGCGCTCCATCAGCCGATCCACCAACAGCATCCCGTCCGCGTCCAGTGCCGCGTGCGGCTCGTCCAGGAGGACCAGCGACGGCGTGCCCAGCAGCAGCCGACCCAGCGCAAGCCGGCGACGCATGCCGGCCGAGAAGGCGCCCGCGCGCCGGTCCGCGTCGAGCGTCAGGCCGACCTCGTCCAGCGCCGCCCGCGCCCCAACGGACGGCGAGCCGAGACCGCGCATCGCCGCGGCAAACGCCAGGTTCTCGGCCGCGGTGAGGTCGTCATAGAGGGCGGTGGCATGGGACAGGTAGGCGACGCGGGGACGCACGAGCTCCGGGTGGCTGGCGACGTCCACCTGCCCGACTTCGGCGCTGCCGAAGGTGGGGCGCAGCGAAGTGGCCAGGATGCGCAACAGCGTCGTCTTGCCCGCCCCGTTCGGCCCGAGCAGCGCAACCGTGGAGCCTGTCTCGACGCGCATCGAGACGCCGGCAAGCGCCGCGCTCCGCCCGAACAGGCGCGCCAGCTGGTGGGTGGCGACCGCCGGTGGCGGAGTCTGCTCGCGGGTCCGGGGAGCGGCGTAGATGGTGGTCTGCGGCATGCTCGACGCGCGGGGCTGACGGTCGTGGGTGCGGCAGAGTGTGCGGCCTGCCCATGGTGCCGTCAAATGCCACGAGGCGCGAGAATACGGGCTCACGACGCGTGAAACCGATGGCGTATTGGAACATCGGGCGTTCATCAGGCAGCCTGGACGGGGCGGCCGGGTGGCGCCCCCTTCCCACGAATCCGAGAGAGAGCGAGGACTCGCATGACCGACACCGCACCCACGCGACGGCTCCCGGCCTTTGCCGCCGGGCTTGGCACCCTTGTCATCCTGCTCGCGGCCTGTTCGAACGCAACGTCCAGCTCGGCGGCCGCCAGCGAGAGCGAAGCGGCCAGCACGGCGGCCAGCGAGAGCGCGGCGGCGAGCGCCGAGGCGAGCGCAGGGACCGGGGCCGGGGCGACCATCACGATCACCAGCAGCAGCTCGTTCGGAACGGATGAGATCACGCTACCCGCCGGCCAGGAGCTGACCGTCATCAACGAGTCGGCCGCACCGCATACGTTCACCGAAGGTGAGAACGGCGGAGCAGCGGCCGACGCCCGAGTCGACGAGAACATCGCCGCCGGCGAGACCGTGTCGGTCTCGTTCCCGGAGCCGGGCGACTACAACGTCACCTGCCTCTTCCACTCGAGCATGAACATGGTCGTCCACGTCGAGTAGGAGCCTGAGCGCTCGGTGAGGTCGAGCGCGAATCCGGTTCGGTTGACCCTCTTTGGGGCCGGTGCTATCGTCCGCCGCCTGATGGACGCCGGGCTCCATTCCCCATCCACCGTCAACCACCGATCGCGCGCCGAGCGCCGTGCGGCGGCCCAGCGCGCCGAATGCGCCGCGACGGCCGCACTGACCATCCTCGGCCAGAAGTGGGTGCTGCGCATCGTGCGTGAGCTGGGGCTCCGTACCCAGCGCTTCTGCGAGCTCCAGGACGCCCTGGGCGGAGCCAACTCGGCCACCCTGTCGCAGCGGCTGAAGCTTCTGGAAGACGAGGGTCTCATCGACCGCCGGGCCGTGTCGGAGACGCCGCCATGGGTCGAGTACTCGCTCACCCAGAAGGGCGCCGACCTTCGCCGCGCCATCGCCGGCATCGATCGCTGGGCGGACCGCTGGGCGTCATTGCAGTGAGCCACCCCGTCGCCGAGGAGCGCCCGGTCGAGCACGGCGACGCCCTGAACCTGGTCCGCACGATCATTGCCGAAGCCCCCGGGCAGGATGCCGCCGCACAGCGCGTGGTCGAGGCCCTGCACGACCGCTTCTCACACTATGACTGGGTCGGCATCTACTGGCTTGA
>DASSCW010000250.1:0-2671 GCA_035697465.1 Candidatus Limnocylindria bacterium
CTTCCGCCTCGACCAGCGGGGTCGGGCGGTTGCCGGAGCCGACGAAGCTGGTGACGCCCGGCGTGTTGCGCACCACGTACCAGGATTCATCGGTCATGGACATCTCGACCAGGACGTAGCCGGGGAAGACCTTCTTGTTGACGGTCATCCGCTGGCCGTTCTTGATCTCGATCTCCTCCTCCATCGGCACGAGCACCTGGAAGATCTGGTCCTCGACACCCATCGACTCGATGCGGTGCTCGAGGTTGGCCTTCACCTTGTTCTCGTAGCCGGAGTAGGTGTGGATCACGTACCACTGCTTGGCGGACCGATCCGCCTCGGCCGGCAGCGGCGCCTCGCGCGATAAGCGGGCAGCCTGCTGGGCCTCTGCGCTGTGGATTGGCTCGGTGGGCGCCGGGGGGACCGGCTCGGCCTCAGCGGTTTCCGTCTCTCCCGCTTCCTCGACTGCGTCCTGCGCGGCCTCTTCGGCCGCCTCATCGGCCTCCGCCGTGCCGCTCAGGCCGGCCGCCAGCGAGAGATCGTCGGCCTCATCGATGGCGTCCTCGACCGCGTCCTCGGATTCCTCCTCGCCCTCCGCGACCGTGTCGCCTTCGGTGGCCTCGACCTCCCCGGCCTGCGGCTCGTCAAGGTCGGGAGCATCCTCGGTGGCCTCGGCCTCGATCACCTCGTCGACATCGATGGCGGCAGCCGTGAGCTGCTCATCGGCCTCCAGGTCCTCATCGGTCCTGACCTGCACCTGCTCGTCGGTCATCACAGCACCTGGTCAAGCAGCGCGGTGAAGCCGACGTCGAGCAGCGCGATGTAGGCGCCCACGGCGATCGAGACGGCGATGACGATCAGGGTCAGGTTGACCACCGTCTGGCGCGTGGGCCAGGCGACCTTGCGGAGCTCGGCAGCGGCCTCTGCGAGATAGGTGCGAAGACGACGGATCACTAGTTGTTCAGCATGCTCCTGGGACTACGGGGGAGGCGACGGGGCTGGCAGGGGCGACAGGACTCGAACCTGCAACCGCTGGTTTTGGAGACCAGTGCTCTACCAATTGAGCTACACCCCTACGGCGCGCCGCTACTTGGTCTCCCGGTGCAGCGTGTGCTGCCGGCAGCGAGGGCAGAACTTGTTCAGCTCCAGCCGCCCCGGGTCGTTTCGCTTGTTCTTGCGCGTGCTGTACGTGCGCTCCTTACAGGTTGTGCACGCCAGCGCGATCACTGGTCGATTCTCGGCCTTGGCCACGATTGATTCCTGTCGGTATGGTCCGATTCCGCCGCTGGATCCGGCCAACCTTAAATAGGGCAGGGATCCCGGGGGAAGTGGCGTGATTCTAGGCTGTCACGCGGCTCCGTGTCAACGAACGCCGGGGCTGGTGACGCGATCGGCGCCGTTCATCAACGTGGCCGTCGCGGGCGTCGTGCGCCGCGTTTCATGAGTGGCGTTGACCAGCGCCGGCCTGTGAACGGGCAGACGCGCGGTGTGATCGACAGCGTTCATCGCGGGCCAATCAGCCCTGCGCCGAACCCCGGCCCCGCTTCTCGCGCCGCGCCAGCACGATTCGAGTGAACGGCAGGCGGATGTCGCTGAATACCTCGATGCTCACCAGGAAGCCCAGGAAGATGAGCAGCACGCCCACGAACTCGCCGAGGTAGAACGACCAGGTCACGCCGAACCGGTTCAGGCCGCTGGTCCAGCCCGGGATGAAGCCGCCCAGCGCGATCAGCAGCGTGGCCGGCACCCGCGAGTTCAGGCGACCCTCCCGGAAAGCGGTAACGGCGCCCGGGATCGAGGCGAAAAAGTTGATGACCACCGCCACTCCCCGCCCGATGGCTCCCAGCACCGGCGGCCCGCCCTCGATCCGCATGACCCGGTGCTTCGGCATGAAGATGTAAGCGGAGTAGACGGCTCCGAAGACGAGCGCGAAAGCGCCGGCGATGTTGAACGGCGGCGTCATGACGCGCAGGTCCGGCGGAAACGCCTCGCCGGTCGGAACCCCGGTTGCAGGGTCCAGGGCAAAGCCGGGTGCGGCGACGGGCACCGTCAGCGTCAGGAAGGCCACGGCAGCGCTCGCGACGAGCAGCACGACGGTCGCAAGCGGAGCGACCAGCTGCCGCCGGACCCGGGTGGCGACCGCCAGGGCGATGGCGGCCACCGTGGCGAAGGCGATGACCGCTGCAATGGTTGCAGCCGAGGCCGGGTCCCCCTCCTTGGCGCGCGCCAGGCCTGACAGGATGCTGAAGAGGCCGCCGGCGAAGACACTGAAGGCAACGAAGTAGCCGAACCGGGTGTTCCGTAGCAGGAAGACGGTCCCCAGCCCGAGATATGCGGCCACCCCGAACGCGCCGATCAGGTACCAGGCGCGATAGAGCGGCTCGTTCCAGCCGAAGGCTCCACCCAGGAACTCGGTGCCGGCGCTGATGCCGTACCACAGCAAACCCACCGTCCAGACCAGCTGGTAGGGCTGACGGCGCCGCAGCCACTGGTCCGCGACCAGCACGGCGAAGACAAAGGAAAGCAGCGACGAGAGGAACGGAAGGACGACGTTCGGGTCCACCAGTTGCGTCACGGCCTCCATCTGTTCGTGGATGGAGCCCACGTCCGGGCTCGAACCGGAGACCTCTTCCTTACCAAGGAAGTGCTCTGCCTACTGAGCTACGTGGGCGCGCCGTGATTCTCGCCGAAC